>JBCDDQ010000007.1:0-34332 GCA_039180225.1 Pseudomonadota bacterium | reverse complement strand
CTCCCTCAAGAGTATGGATTACGTCAGATGCTCAGCCAAGGGGTGGAGCACTGTTTTGGGCGCAGGGCTGTCCGACTTCTCCGATCCAGTAAGCCACACACCCTGGCCTTGGCCTGTTTTGCTTGAGTTCTGTAACAACTCTGAGCTGCAAAAAATGCGAACAGTCCCTGTGCGAAACAAGTGCGCAGCTGTATCCGTTGTCCTGAATGTTCAATGCTGAGCCAATCTTTCAATACAGCGGTTTCGATTTGGTCGAAGTTTGCTCCAAGCAACACCTCCTTAATTTGGGCAAGAGGTGACGATGTCAAATGGGGACCCGCAATGATTGTTTCTCACTTTCCCAAGGCATTGCGCGGCAGCGTTTCGCTGTCGGTTTTGGCAATTGTACTTTCAGCGGCTGTAAGGTCTGTGGCTGATGCACAAGAACCTATCGAACTGGAAACCGTCGTCATCAAGAGCCAAGAAGATGCAACCGGTCCGGTGGATGACCAAAACAACCCGTTGACGGTAACCGGTTCGAAAAACCCCATTCCGGTCAATCAAATTCCGCAATCTATATCCGTACTGGGACGGAACGAGATTGAACAGTTCAATGCCACCAGAACCAGCGAAGCGCTGCGCTACACGGCTGGTGTGACCTCCGATGTTTTTGGCAACGATACAGACTATGACTGGCTCCGCGTGCGCGGCTTTCAAGCCGATCAGACCGGCATCTATTGGGATAATGCGCAAAATCTCTCCTTTGCATTCGGCTCATTTTACATAGACCCATATACGCTGGAGCGCATCGAGGTGCTGCGTGGTCCATCTTCGGCACTCTATGGCGGTTCCAATCCGGGCGGGATTATCAACTATGTCTCTAAGAGGCCGGGCGACCGCATTCGGCAGATCATCTTTGGCGGCAACAATGCCTTCGCCGGCTGGGCAGCGTTCGATATTGGAGACGATCTGGGCAATGACCGCAGCTATCGTGTGACCGGCCGCTTTGAGGGTGGGAAAAAGTTTGATGATCTCAACAGAGGTATCAGGGGCACGCTTGCGCCATCGTTCCGCTTTGTCACTGGTGGTGGCACGGAGGTTACGATTTTGGCGAACCTGCATGCTGCCGATGAAAAGCACAATGGCAGCACATTTCTTCCTTATTATGGAACGGTCGTCCCGACGGCGCAGTTTGGTTACATCGACCCTGACTCGAATTTCTCCGACCCGGACTGGGACAGCTATGATCGCAAGCAAGGTTCTGTAACCAGCATTGTCGAGCATGAGTTCGACAACGGGTTCACATTCACAGGAGTTGGCCGGCTTGGCTATGCAAAGGTCAAGGAGAGCTATTACTATCCCTTTGGATATCTTGGTTTCTCGACCATGCCGGTCGATGCGGTTGGGACTCTGTCTCTCATCGCATTTGAACACAATACTGAGGTTAAAACCGCTCAAACCGACTTGCGGTACTATGGCGAAGTTGAGATTGGCGGCATAAAGAACGACCTGCTCTTTGGCCTCGATGCGCGTGGTTACTGGATTGACGAAACCCAAGCTTCTGCTTTTCTCGGTCTGACCAACACCGTGGTAAACACGACCGCTCCCGGTACCCCGGTGCTCAATCCGCCCTATCAGGATGCTCTGACCAAGCAAAAGCAACTTGGCCTCTATTTCCAGGACATCCTGCGTTTTGATAACGGCTTTATCGTCACTGGTAACGTGCGGCACGACTTCGTCTATACGAGTCAAAATGGTGCAGGAGCGTTCAAACGCTCAGATAGTGAACCGTCCTACCGTGTTGCTCTTGGTTACGAAGCGCCCAACGGAATGACGCCTTACGTCTCTTACGCGAGCTTCTTCAATCCGCTGATCGTCTCACCTGCAAATGGCGTGACCGAGCCGGAAACGGGAACGCAAATTGAATTCGGGTTTAAATGGGCACCCGACAACGGTCCGTTCCGGGTTGCCGCCGCGCTGTTTCAGATCGATCGCAACAATGTTGTCACCGGGGCCTTCCCAAACTTTGACCAACTGGGTGCAGTTCGCAGCAGGGGTTTTGAAATCGAGGGCGCATACGATTTTGGAAATGGGTTGCGGATGGCCGGTGCCGCAACGGTTCTCGATGCCAAAACCACCAAAGACTCTAACGCTGCCTTGATTGGGAAAACACCAACACTCATTCCTGATCACGAGCTGGCGCTGAAAATGGACTACGCTTTTTCAGGCCCGCTTGACGGCTTCGCTTTAGGCGTCGGTGTGCGGCATCGCGGAGAGAGCTATGCCAATGCAGACAACACGTTGAAGGTTTCAAGCTTCACGATCGTGGATATGTCTGCGAGTTACCAATTCAAGGAAGGTTGGTTAGCCAAACTGGCCGTCACGAACATCGCGAACAAAAGGCATGTCACGGCTTGCCAGACTGTGTTTGTCTGCTCATACGGCTCCGGGCGAGAAGCCATCTTTACGCTGACGAGAAATTGGTAGAGACCGAATAGAGCTTGCGCGAACTTCCCAAGGTCTTGTCTGTACGGGAACGGTTTTGTCACGAGTTTATGTTAGTCACTCGCCACTGTCCTGGAGCAACTCCAAATGCCTTGCGAAAGGTCCGCGTGAAATGGGCCTGATCAGCAAACCCGGTAGCAGCGGCAACTGCGGATAATGAATCCCCCTCAATCAGCAGTTTGGTTGCCGTGTCCATACGTTTGACAATCAGCCAACGATAAGGCGAGATGCCAAGCTCGTTTGCAAACGCCCGGCTCAGCTGGCGCTTTGACATGCCAACAATGGCACCCAGATCATCGATGGTGAACTTGCGTTCTATGTTGTCAGCCACTTTGGTCTCCAAAACGTGCAGCCATGGAGCCTGATTCTGTTGCATCGCCTGATAGGTAAACTCATGTAGCAGCGCCGTTGCTAAGGCTGTTGTGTATCCGACCGGGCGCTTCTGATTGATGCACTCTGCAACGATCTGATTTGCAATCGGCGACAAGGCGCTCTTGTTGGCCAAAAACAAGGAGGTGTCTTTCCACGCTTCGTCGCCAAAGTTCTGTTGGAAATACTTGTCCTGAAAGTGCAAGTCGAGATGACGGAGCTCACCTGGACGACATAACTTGCCAACAAGATGTTCACCCGCCGGCACAAAGCAGGCCTCAGATACAATCTGATCACCCGTGCGAGGATGCTCGAACGTCATGGAACCCTTGCCAAGAAAAATAACGAGGCGCGGGTGAGGTGAAGAATAGCTGCCACGGGCACCATGCTGACAACTGACATGCCAGAGATCAAAGGCTGCCATGGAGTCAGCCAGTGTGTGGTAAGGCCCAATTGGGAAAATCCCCTCGGTAGAGCTAACCATTTTCGGGTGAAAGGTCATGCCGCTTCCTTCGGGTTCTCCTACAATGCAGTAGTGCAACGATCTGGACGGCGCATCCCAAACACATGGACGACAACCGTGCAATTCGTATACAGGCTGTTGCGTCATAAAGCCAACTAATTTAGTCAGGAATTAGTGTTCCTACCTTGAGGACACAATTCCAAGTGGCCGGATTGTGCGCCGCGCCGGCCGGATAGCCGGTGGCCTAACTCGGCGCGTTAATGCCAAGAAGACGTTCACTAAACCAGAGGGACAACCGTAAGCGCTCCGCTGATCTCATCCACGAAGACCCGGCACTCCAGATCAAACACTGCGTGCAATGTATCCGGAGTAAACACCTCAGTTGCCGAGCCGCTGCGCAACACCTTTCCGTCACGCATGGCAATCACATAGTCTGCAAATCGGGCTGCGATGTTCAAATCATGAACGACAGCAACAATTGTTTTTCCTTCTTCATCGCGCAGCCGCTCCAACAGGAGAAAAATATCCAATTGATGACGCGGGTCGAGAGCGGACGTGGGCTCATCGAAAAACATAACATCCGTCTGCTGGGCCAGAACCAGGGCAATCCATGCACGCTGTCTTTGACCGCCGGACAGTTCGTTGACGGGTTTGTCTGCACAGTCCAACAGGTCTACACGCTCTAAAACACGCTCAACCACAGTTTGGTCTTCAGCTCTCCACTGGTGAAGAAAGTCCTGATGTGGCGTGCGGCCCCGCGCAACGAGATCAAAAACCGACAAACCCTGTGGTGCGATTGGATGCTGCGGAAGGATTGCAAGACGTTTGGCCAACTCAGGACGCTTTGTGCTGCTGAGTTGAAGCTCTCCGATCTGAACCTCTCCGTTGATCGCCGAAAGCAGACCCGACATCGCATTCAGCAGTGTGGACTTGCCGCAGCCGTTTGGTCCAAGGATGAGGGTTATCTGGCGCTCTTGAATGCTAAGCGACAGGTCTTCAAACACGGGTCTTCCGCCGTAACCGGCTGACAAGCTCTGAACGGCTATTTTTGCGTTGCGAGGATTGGGTGTCATCTGGTTATTTCTTTTGCGTTTCTGGTGAGTATCCAAATTAAGAAAGGCCCACCTAAAAGCGCTGTACATAAGCCGACCGGCAACTGCGTTGGGGCCATCACAGTGCGAGCAACGAGGTCGGAAAAGACCAGCAATATCGAACCAGTTAAGCTCGAGTGGACCAAGGCGGGACCCCGGTTCAACACGCTCCGGGTCACGGGTCCTGCGACGAACGCAATGAATGCAACCGGCCCCACTATGAAAACAGCAGTGGCGCTCGCCAGCAGGCCCAATACGACCGCCATAATGCGAATGCGCCTGACAACGTTGCCCAAACTCGCAGCGACGCTGACGCCCAACGACAACCTGTCGAGGTACGGCTCAATCAAGACGGCAGCAGCCAGGAGTGGACCAATGGCGAGGGCACCGACCATAACTTCAAAGTCTGATGGTGCACTTATGCTACCAATCATCCAGCGGTATGCAGCGTCAGCTTTAAACAGTGCAATCCGTGTCAGGAGAAACTCCACCAGCGCAAACAGGGTAGCTCCAATCCCGATGCCAATCAGGACGAACCGGTTGGGATTCAGATTGCGTTCCCACGCCAGTCCCCCGATCAGCGCGGCTGTCAACAACACGCCCAGCACTGCGCCACCAGCCACGAATATGCCACTGGCGCCAAAAACTGCGATGCATAAAACTGCGCCAATTGCAGCACCTGCGTTAAATCCTATCAGATCAGGCGAAGCGAGATCATTGCCGCCAAGGCTTTGAATGACTGCACCGGCCAGACCGAACGCAGCACCCGCCGTCAAACCTGCCAGCAGCCTTGGAAGCCGTACATCCAGAACAACAAACTCAGCCATAGTGTCCGGAGTATTCGAGAGCAGGCTGAGCAGTTGTGTCCACTTCAGAGGAAAGTCGCCCTGGATCAAGGATAGACAACTCAACATGGTCAGCGCTGCGCATTGAAGTGTCAGAAGCCAGACTGAGCTTCGATAAACGCGGAACGACATACCCGCCATCTCGAAGACGAAGTGGCGCGACTGTCCAATCATGTGTTCAGCACTCTCATGCGGCGGATCACAGCCACGAAAACGAACCCGCCAAGGGCTGCCATCATGATTCCGACCTGTATCTCTCCTTGCCCTAAAGCGATGCGGCCTAGAATGTCGGCGCTCAGCAAAACGACCGGCCCGATCACAGCGCCCATCAGCATCACCCAACCCACATGAACCCCGACCGCAGCGCGCGCGAGATGAGGTGCAACAAGTCCCAGAAATCCAATCGGGCCAGCCGCCGCTGTTGCCGCCCCGGCAAGGCTGGCGACCCCGATCAATGCCACCAGCCGGACCCGGGCCGGCGTGATGCCCAACGACTGCGCCACCGTTTCGCCCAAGATCAAGCCGTTCAGCCCTCTTGCTGCGAACACCGCACACACGATTCCAGCAGCAAAGAATGGCGTGAGAGCCAGAATATGGGTGCTTTGTGAGCTCCCACCTGCCGACAAGGATCCAACAACCCAGAACCGAAAAGTGTTCAAATCCTCTTGGGCATTCAGCAAAATGGCAGAGGTCAATGCTCCCAATATCGCGACCACAGCCGCTCCGCCAAGAATGAGATGTGTTGGATTGCCGCGTGCTCCGCCCAAGTTGCTTATGGCGAGCACGGCCAGTGTAGCCATGCCGGCGCCGACCAAGGCGGCCCACCCGATTGCAGTGCTGCCGCCGAGCCCAAACGCCCAGATGCCAATCACAGCGGCAAATGAGGCACCGGAGTTGATGCCGAGAATGCCGGGGTCGGCCAAACCATTTTGGGTGACGGTTTGGATGAGCGCTCCAGAAATAGCCAATGCGGACCCGACGACTAACCCGGTTAATGTTCGCACCAGTCTCAGTTCTAGAACCACGATATGCGCGGGGTTCGCCATGTCCGGCGCGGAAAGAGCCTGCAATACTTCGGTCAACGCAATGGTACGCGCGCCAATTGCCAAGGAGGCCAAGAGAACCAGCGCAAGCAGGAAGATCCCAAAGAGCAGATAAAGCACCCGGGACTTCCGCCTGCCTTGAAACTTGTCAGCAGGGCTGTGAGACCTTTCGCCAGTCCAAATCATGGAGCGATCTTGGCTTCCACGGAGCTTGGAACCTGTGTTTTTGGATCACCGTCTATTGCCAGCTCGATCAGCGGAATGAGCTCTTCGAGCGCAAAAGGCAAACTGAGCAAAGACCCGTGAGAAAGCGCCGAGGCAAGCACAGTGTCGGCAAAAATCTCCCGGCCTTCCTTATGTGCTTTCATAGCCTTGCGCAGGGGAAGTCCGCGTATGGATTTGAGGCTTGAACCCTCTCCGAACCAAATCAGCACATCTGCCTCCAGTGGTGACAAATCTTCGGCAGAGGCAGACATGAAAAATCCATTCTCGCCAGCCGATCTGTCGATAATCTCCGGAGTTTTGAACCCAAGACTTGAGAGCAGCTGGGCGCGGATATCGTCAGAGGTAAACGCACCTGGGGAATCCCCCCAGTGATGGGCAATCGCGGCGGTTTTGTTCTGCCAATCGGGATGGGTCGCACGTATCTCTTTCGTGCGCTTATAAATGGCATCGATCAACGATTTTGCTTCAAGTCGCTTTCCAACAATCGTTCCGGTTGTCTCGGCGATCTCCTGCCAGGGCATTTGATAATCATTGTAACCGGCAAGAGATGGCACGACAGGAGCAATTCTGCTCAGCAGTTTGAACTCGTGCTTTGTAATTCCTGACCACATCGCCTCGATCACATCAGGATTGAGAGCAGCGATCTGTTCAATGTTAATTTCACCGCGCAGGACAACGGGCGATGCATCTCCGAGCTTCTCTTCAGCCCATGGCCACACTGCGCGCTCGTGACTTCCGTACCAGTAACGCAAGGCAATTGGCTTGACGCCCAGTGCGAGAAAGTTGTCGTGGCCTTGGTAGCTCAGCGAAACGACACGGACGGGTTTTTCCGTGATTATCGTTGCGCCGAACTTGTGTGTAATTGTAACCGGAAATTCCTGTGCCACAGTCAGCGCGGGACTAAAGAAAAGCACTAAGGCGAAAGCCCGGATCAAGAGCCGCATGATGCGTTTCCTATCCCATTGCTGTGTTGGTCCAGTAAGCACCGATGTAGTGCTGTTTTTTGGGTAAATCCCAAACGTTTCGCACCAGTGACCGAAGCCGGGTCGCTTCTGACTTTTCTCCCCCGAACCACAGAAACGTTCCCTCAATATCCTCCGGCTTTAGGGATTGAAAAATCGATGCCGCAGCTTCTCCTTTGCTGCGATCTAATAGCTCAACGTCCTGCGGGAGCGTTGGCTTGAGTTCGGCGATTACATCAGCATTTCGCAGCTCAATATAGGTTCTGGTTTGGGCGTAAGACTGACGGTTTTCAAGTATACGGCCTATTGCTGGCAGGGCTGTCTCATCTCCAGCAAGTATGATTTTATCGGCCACCGGAAACCAACCTCCGCCGGGGCCGCTCAGGTAAACGGTGCGCCGAGTTTCCGTGCCGCGCAACAGCCCTTCAGCCCAGTCGCAAGTCGTTCCGTTTCCGTGGAGGTAGATATCAAAAGCCAACCAGCCTTCGTCACTGTCCATATCGACCGTCGTATAGGCTGGTGTATGCAGTTTGTCCTCACCATCGGGCCAAACGGTCCGGCCGGCGTTTGATATGTAGGGCCACACTGGCGGTTGCCTCCGCGGGGGAATGCCCAGTCGAAAGTGGAGGCCCTTCGAGGCGAAGGCCTCCAGATTATCGCCACGTACAACAAGCCGCGCAAATTGTGAGTTGATCCGCGCGGCATCAATCACAGTCACTAGTCGTCCGTTTGGCGGCAGGTTTCCGATCAGTTCATTTGACAAATTCAGCCACTTGAGAGGCCCGCCATTGAGTTGGCACTCTACGCAGAAACCGGCAACTTCGCGGAGAACCTGGAGGTCTGCTGCGCTATGACAAACTGCTTCTACTGTGAGCGTTGTGTCTTTCACCCTGACAACGAGCAATCCGGCTTCCAGTTTAGCCTGCAGCTGATCTGGCCCCAACCTGCACGAGGTCCACAATCTCTTGTTCCTCCAAAAACTCAACGAGTGTGGAAACAGCGATTGACGGGTCATCCACCTGGCATTCCGCCCGTTCCGAAAACTCCTCGGACTTTCTGCTAGAGAATGGTGCTTGTGATGGTGAAAGAACAGTCATAGCAAGCCTTGCAACAGTTTATCCGTAAAGCTGGCAAAAGGGCTTGCTTGACCGATTTAAATGTGCGCCGACACGTACCAATGTCCGCCCTACAAACCTAAGGCAAAATTGCTCGAAAATAAAGACTGTTGTGTGTTTCACGTTGAGCGTGCTCTACGAAATGTTTGATGAGTTTCAGCGGCTTAGCAGGCTGTCAGAGCTCCGGCAACTGGATGCCTGAAACAGATCGCTGGGTCCAATCGTTCGACGTGGTTTTTGCGCGGCAGGCGTGCTTAACACTCGGGATTGACCCGCGCATGCACGAGACCTGCACCAAACAGTCTCCGGATGGGCGGAATCTTGGTCAAAAGCTTAAAGAGGAACATGCGGTTTGGAAAAGGGGCCGCGTAACTGTCTACGTTGACGGGCTCAAGGTTAGGTATCGATCTGATAAAGTCAGGCAGATCTTGCAGCGTTATGCCCCACGGCATTGGCGGTGCTTTGTAGCGGCGTGTCACTTGGAAACCCTTGATGGTCTGGCGGGAAAAGAAGGGTGTTATGGTGTCGAAAAACACCTCGCTGCCAGGAAACCGCTTCGCGATTGCGCAAAGAAGCCTGCGAACTTCGGGTTCCTTAAAGTACATTAAAAGTCCGCACGCCGTTATGAACGGAGGAGACGAACGCACCACTTCGTCCATCCATCTGAAATCGAGGGCCGAACACTCCAGGTGCTGCAACCGAGGATCAGTTGGGAGCATCGTTCGCCTGAATTCGGATGCTTCAGGAACATCAACGCTGAGCCATTTGATCCGCGGGTCGTTTATGCGCCAGAACGCTGTATCCAGTCCTTCACCTAGGGCGATCACTTGGGGCGAGGCGTGCCGCTCTGCGAAACTCCTAACAAGATCGTCGGTTACTCTTGCGCGGACAGGATGAAACGGGGAGGGCCTGCCGAAGCGACCCCTGAAGTCATAGTTGATGGAGCCGACAAGCGCCGAAGCCAATGGATCCTCGATGAGCCGGTCTCTTCGTTTCATCTCCTGTGCGCGATGCCACAACGGCCAAAGCATCGTTTCAGGAACACCGGAAAGGTCTGCAGATACGCGTTTCTCGCCGGATTCGTGCATGCTAACGCCCGTTGTCTGATACGAGATGACGGCTCGCGTTTGTCGTAACTTGAGGATCCCGCAAGAGACGCCAGTTTGCAGCACGCTCTCGCTTCGCCCAAAACTCAGCATAGCGTCCGCCCAAACTGATCAACTCAGGGTGAGAACCACGCTCTGCAATCACTCCATTCTCGAGAAACAGAATCTCATCGGCGTTGCGGATTGTCTCGAGCCGGTGCGCCACGATAACCACCGTCCTGTCTCGCGTCAGCTCTGTCAGCGCCTCTTGAATTGCCAGTTGATTAATCGGATCAAGCGCCGACGTGGCTTCATCCAAAAGCACTATGGGGGTGTCCTTCAAGATTGCCCTTGCAATGGAGACCCGCTGACGCTCACCGCCGGAAAGCTTGCTGCCCCCTTCGCCCACATCGCTGTCGAGCCCTTCCGGCAGCCGGGCGGCAATCTCGTTCACACGCGCCAAGCGTGCCGCCTGTAGAACTTCGGCATCGGTCGCATCGGGTCGTCCCTGGCGGATATTCTCTGCGATGCTGCCATCGAACAGATAAACATCCTGAAAAACGATCGAAATCTGTGCGAGCAAGTCGCTGGTGACGATGGAACGCACATCGACGCCACCAACCTGCACTTCACCGTCGGCTGGGTCCCAAAACCTGGCGGCGAGCCTGAGAATGGTTGTTTTGCCGGATCCTGAGGGTCCGACTATCGCTGTGGTGGATCGGGAGCGGGCTGTGAAACTTACGCCTTCAAGCACTTTTGTATTCCCGTAACCAAACCGCACATGTTCAAAACATAGGTCCCAATTTTGCGGTTCGGCCGGCAAAACCGGTTCGGCCAGACCCGGCTCACACAAAAGCTCATCCATTCGCTGAATGCTATTCTGACTGACTTTAACGAGCCCGGCCACCTCGGCAGCGCCAAGCAGTGGCTCTACATAGCGGACGCATAGCACCAACAGTGCAATCAGTTGTGGAGCATCAATGCGTCCTCCAAGGGCAAGATAGGCTCCCAAAAACAGTACTACTGTGAGCGCCAGCTGAATGACGAGCACGAAGGCCGACAGACCCAGGGCCGTGCTGAAGACTTGTGCTCTCCCGGACTGCCATTGTGCTTCGAAGGCTTTTTGCAGTTTGCCGAACACGGCTTCAGAATGGCCAAAGGCTCTTAGGACGGCTTGTGACTGCGCGAATTCAACTGTGCGGGTTGCCGCCTCAACGGCAGATGCTTCTGTTCGACGGCTCGTTGTTTTGACAAGGTGCGATGACCAGCGATAGGTCCACCATGCCAGGGGTGCGGTGAACAGCGCCGCTGAGGCGAGACGCCAATCAAAGACGAACATCACAAGCACCACCGTCAGAGGCGTCACGAGCGCCGAGACCAGAGGTCTTAGAAGATGGGCAGGCATGCTGCTGACGTCCATGACACCTTGGCTCAACAACCGGCCGACCCGGCCAGAGCTGGTCGCATCGAACCAGCCTAATGGCAGCGCTGTCAGCTGCTGGCCCAACCGACCAAACAGCACACGGATAAGATCGACCGCGGCGCGAAATCCTTGGAGCTGTGTGTAAAACCGCAGGATTGCATAGGCTGTGAACATCAGGCCCAACCATCCCAACCAGATAAGTGCGTCTTCTGGTTGATCCGAAAAGAGCGCGTTCACGAGAGGATACAAAAGCAGATAGCAAAACCCGAGACACACCGATTCAATCACCAGAGCTGCAACTTGCTTGCGCAGTGCTGTGCCGGCAGATGGACCGGCAACGCTAACGAGGGCGGAGATCATTCCAAGACCAACTCGGGGTGTTGCTCACTCGCGCGGAGCACCGCCCATAACTCCGCGTAAATGCCCTTGCGCGCCACCAGGTCTTCATGTCGCCCTGTTTCTACAATCTGCCCACCGCTCATGACACAGATCTGGTCTGCCTCCATGACCGTGTGCAACCTGTGAGCAATAACCAGAACCGTTCGCTTCTCCACCAGTGTGGAGAGCGCGGTCTGTACCTCCGCTGCACAGTCTGGATCGGCAAAAGCCGTTGCCTCATCAAGCACCACAACCGGAGTATCGGCCAGTAATGTGCGTGCCAATGCGATTCTCTGGGCCTCTCCGCCGGAGAAAACACCTTCACTTCCGACCATCGTATTGTAACCGCTTGCAAGTGCGCTTATTCGGTCATGGATTTGCGCTTGCTGCGCTGCCTGGATGATCTGTTGCTCGCTCGCGCCAGTTCGACCGAGTACAATGTTCTCTCGCACCGTCGCATGCAGCAACTGCGTTTCCTGGAACACAAAACCAATGGCACGGTAGAGGTGATCACGGTCAATGTGCCTCAGATCCACACCGTTTAGTGTGATCCTGCCTTCAGTTGGATCCCAGAATCTCGGCAGAAGGTGCGCAAGCGTGCTTTTGCCGGCACCCGATGCGCCGACGAGTGCTGTAACCGTTCGTGGATGCAGGGTTAGATTGATGTTGCGGATTGCCTCGGTCCGCTCATCGTAGGAAAACGAAACATCTTCAAACTGTATCCGAGGTTCATCCAGCCGGGGCGTCTGGTTTTTCTCCTGAGGCAGCACCGGAAGGTCGAGCACATCCAGCAACCGGCGTGCGGCGCGATTGGCTTGAACGAACTCCGATTGCGTGTGTGTCAGGACCAAGAAAGGTGATGACAAGGCAGGCGCCAACACGATGAAAGGCAAGATATCGCTGACGGCCACCTTCTGGTTGGCCGCCAACGTAAGGCCAGCCACAAGCACAAGGACTATTGATGTTATCGGTGAGAGCAGAAGATCGGCTGCCGCCTTGGAGGAGAGCTGTCCGCGCACCATTTCCCAGAAGCCGTCGGCAAACTCGTTCGAGGCATTGGTGAAGCGCTGGAACGAGCGGTTTTTGAGGCCAAATGTCTTGACCACAGATATTCCCTGGACCAACTCGACTGCTGCTGCGTTCACCCCGGCCAGAGCTTTATTGTAACGGGACATCATCTGTCCGATGCCCCGAAACTGAACCCAATAAATGACCATTGTGAGAATAACGGGCAGCAGGATAATCGGTACAAGCCGCCACTCGATCCAGCCAAGATATGCAAGGGCGGCTGCTGGTGTGACGATGGCCGAAATGCGATCGGTATAGGCGTGGCCGACCAGATAGTGGATCGCCAGCACATCGTCCTGCATAACCTTTTTCACGTGGCCGGAATGAGTATCGTCGAACCATCCCAAGGGTACGCGCGACAAGTGTTTGGCCAGTGACTGTCTGAGGTGAAGCTGCAAGTCGTTGTCTGCCAGATGGGTCAGCCCGCTGGCCAAAAGCAGGCAGCACAGGCGCAGGAGAAGGGCCAGCGCGCCCAGAGCGACAATCCACCATGTACGGGCCGCGTCAAGCGGTCCGCCGCGCATCAGCATAATCCCAAGCTCGGCAATGGCAATGTAAGGTCCGGTGGCCATAATCGCCGCAACAGCCTGGATTGCACATGCTGGTCGGATCCGGCCTGATACAGTTGCGGTGATGCGCTTGACATCTGACATAGCTCGCGAGCTCTCATTTTGATCCAAGTCGGATCGGTGTCGTCCCGTTGCCAACCCGACTTCAGCCTAGAAGCGGATTCTGGCGCCAACACCCCAGCGCCGAGGCTGCCCGGCCACGCCCGCAGATACGCGTGCGCCTGCCGGTGATGCGCCGAACAGGAACGCGGTTGCGCCATAGGTCCGGTCAAGGGCGTTGGTCACAAAGCCGTAAACAGTGACATTCTCAGATGTCCATCCGGCGCGGAAGTTCAGCAAGTCAAATGGCTGCAGATTGAAGGAGTTTTGCGGGTCCACCGTACGCTTTCCAACGTATTGATATTCCACGCGACCATAGGCTTCGCCTTCCATGGCAAGTACGCTGAGCGGGTGCCGATATTCTCCGGCCAGATTGAAGGTCACGTCAGGAGCAAAGGGCACCTTGTTGCCAACCGCCACAGTCGGGTCAGCCGACTTAACGATTTCGGTTTCAAGCACCGCAACACTTGCCGAAAGCGTCAAGCCATCGGCTGGTTTCAAAGCCCCTTCGAACTCAAACCCATAGGTTTCCGTGTCCAGATTTACGATCTCTGCCTGAAAAGTCGGAGGGATGAAGACCTGCACGTGTTCATCGGCCGTGTCATTGAAGAAACCGGAGAGACTGACGTTTAGCATCTCGTCCAGCAACGTGCCGCGCAGGCCGGCCTCGTAGGTCATCGTGAACGCCGAATCGTACTCGCTCACTGAGATGCCATTCAGCAAGTCCGTGTCGGCAAGTTGAAACCCGCCGGATTTGGCACCTCTGGCAACCGATGCAAATCCGGTCAGCGTGGGCATGAAGTCGTACGTTAGACCAAACCGGCCCGTTGCAAAATTGAAGGTCTCAGTGCCACTGTCGAATTGAGACGGTGCCATGGCAATGGAAAGATCTTGGGCCCGCGACCTGAACGCCTTGGTCTCGCTGGTGATCCGCAGGCCTGCGATGGCATTAAGTCTCTCTGAGATCGGGACCGTCACCTCTCCAAAGCCGGAAATGCTCGTGGTCATGTGCTTATTGGCAAAGGTGGCATTGATGAAGCCGGTAGAGTTAAACAAAAAGTCGAAGTCGAGATCGCTGTAGAAAAGGCTGGTGCCAGCCAACCACCTCAAGCCATTGGCAAGCTCGCCGTCGAGGCGGAGTTCTTGTGTGAACTGATAGTCCTTGTCATTGATTTGACGGAAGTTTGCGCCAGGATCGTTGAACAGTGCCGGCGGAAGTCCAGTGAGGGCGGAAAACAAGACCCCGTCGCTGTCATCGCTGTTGAGCTGGCTCGTGTAGTGCTGGAAGCCGGTGACGCTCGTGAAGTTGAACGGACCGGCATCATGCTTGACCGTGAATCCTGTACCGAGTGTTTCCAAGTCATATTGAGGTGCGAAATCAAAAAAAGTTTGTGGAAAGTTGGGATCTTCAAACCAACCGCCGGTGGGCCGTTCATCATAGTTGCCGTAACGCATACTCAGCGTGGCGCTGGTATTGTTTGTAGGCTGCCATACGAGCTTGCCGTTCGCATGGCCCAGCTTATGATCGCGAAGTTTGGTTCCAAGGTTGCGGTCGGGAATGTCTCCATTACGCTGATCGAATTTTGCCGAAACCCGTCCTGCCAACGTATCGGTGATGGGGCCGCTTGCGATCCCTGTCACCTGAAACGCATCGAAGCTCCCGTATTCCGATCCAATCTGAAAGAACGGCGTTTGCGTGGGGGCGGAGGTTGTGATGTTGATCGCACCGGCCTGTGCGTTGCGTCCGAAGATGGAACTCTGGGGCCCGCGCAGCACCTCAATACGCTCAATATCGAACAACTCGCGGTCCTGAGCACGCAAGGCAACGGGGACGCCGTCGATGAAAACAGGCACCGATGAATCGTCTGACGACTGTGGAAAGAACGATCCCACCCCGCGAATATTGGGCGTGTTGCTGCCCCTGACGCCGGTGTCGACAAAATTGTATCCGGGTGTCTTGCTGCCGAACGTTCTGGCATCACGGATATCTTCCGTCGTCAAGCGGTCCCGTCCAAAGACCGAAATTCCAAAAGGAATCCGTTGTGGATCCTCCTCAACTTTGCGGGCCGTGACAACGATCTGTCCGAGCTCAATCTCTCCGCCTGCATCCTGAGCGTTCAGCGGTGTCAGCGTGACAGCGAAGGCTGAAGAGACCAACATGAGCCGATTTATTGCGATTTTGCCACTCATTCACATTCACCCTGCCGGTGTCGTGTCCGACGCCGCCCCTCTCGTCAGTCTCACCGCTTCCAGATTTCCCACGCTCGGCAGTTTGGTTGCGCAGGTCCTGACGGACTTACCTTTTTGGGGGACTATAAATGCCGGGCTCGCCAGCTCAACGCCGTGCCCTTATGCGTGCAGCCAATAGATTTATGATAGACGCGCTAATGGCGCCGGAGTTGCTTAGGCGTAACTCCGAACTTGCGCCGGAAGGCCGAGGCGAAGTTGCTTTGGTGTCGATAACCCACGAAGTATGCGGCCTGGGCCACCGTCCATCCATCATCCGCAATGAGGCGATAGGCCGTCTCCAACCTAGCGCCACGCAGATAATTGAAAACAGATTGGCCTGTGACCGCATGAAACTTCCGCTTAAGGCCGCTTGTGCTCATGCCTGCCAGCCTTGCCAAGCCAGCCAACGTGTGCTCAAGGCCGGGTTCCGATCTCAAATAGGTCTCCACGTCACGAATGCGGCTGCGGTCTCGCATTGATACAGCGAAACCGTTACCGGTGGTTTCTTGGTCCATGCCCAAATATCTGGACAACAGCTCCAAAGCGCAGCTCTCGGCCAACAAGCGGCTGATTAGACCACTGGTGGCTGGATCGGCCAGTTCAGTGAGCAATATCTGTGCTCTCGGACTGAGATTCAGAGGTTGAACGCCGGTTTGTGACAGGTCAGCATCCACCCTTTCTGCCAGTTCCTCATCGGCAAGATCTTCTGGCCGAGCCATCAAAAGAAGCGTTTTCGCTTGAGCACCGGCTTGCGGGCGCGTCGACATTTCCACCTCATGCCCCACACGCACGGCAGCTGCAGTGCCCGCAGGAAGAAACAGTCTGTGTGCATTTCCAATTTGCTTTTCGACCGGATCACCTGCGAGGGAAACAGCGATTGACAGCAGTCTCGGCACATGGCCTTGGATCTGACACGCTTCTAAACATCTCAGTTCGCTGAAGGCCACGCTCATGCCTGATGGCAGCGTCTGGTCTGCCACAACGCCTGAAAAGAGTGCTTCTTTCGAGTTGCTGGGATTGCTCACGACCAAGCGTGAAAACTGGCCATAGCGGCAGCCAAAACGGCCTGCAATGCCGGCAAGGTCAGGACCAGACAGTGTCGCTTCCATCTCGGAGTTCAGCATCAGACTTTTGCCAAAAGTTTCTTTGCGCAATCATTTGCAAGAGTTCAACGAACTCCGGCTAATTTCCGAGTAATCTACTCAGGTATTTTGGGATAATCAAGATGAACTCCCTTTCTGGCTTTTTGTCTATCGGGCGCAATATAAAGCCAGAATCCACTTTCCGGTTCCTCTCGAACTAACGAGTAACCGGCGTCTCAGGCGTTTGCAGCAAGATAAGCGCGCAAGGCCTCATTGGTGCTGGCATCACCAGGAATAGGCTCTAACTTCGGGCGAGCCAGATCAGGTGTCAGCGCACATATGGGATGTGTTGATTGATGAGCCGCCAGGGCGAAGGCAATCCCGGCCAGTGACCTCATTTGGCACGAGAAAGTAAGGGCACCTGGAGCATAGTAATCTGGTTTTGAAAATGACTTGACAAGTGGTTCCAAGCTCTTGAAATCAAACCAATACATACCGCCCGTAAAGTACGTCCAATGATGCGGAACTGCCTCAAGATCGAGGGCACTCAGGACATTGGCCGGATCGAAATCTAACTCCATGGCTTGCCCTTTGGTTGAGGTTAGCAACCCTTCAGGTCCAGCCATGCTGCAGGTGTTTTGCCCTTCCAATATTTCACCGATGCGTTCGTTTGAGCCCGCCGGGCCCAGGAGACACGTAAGACAGTAATCAAGCCAGGCCGGACCAACATCCTGACTGACAGCGTCTGTTTCATAATGGGGTTTGGCAGCGTGCAGCTTCAACACGTGAGAGTATTTGTCTGGTTCCAAGGCCGACAAGATGAAGCAGAAGGGCCAAACATCTCCGCCTCGGTTTGGCATTGTGATGATCTTTGCGGTCGGAAAGGCCTCCCGGAGAATGCGCTTGATCTCATCTCCGCCAAACGGAGGAACAGATGCGAAAAGATCAAACCTTGCGTCAAGTGCCAACAGCCGGTCCACAAGCTGTTGAGTTGTGTCACGGTAGAAGCAATGGGCGATCACTGCGAGGCTTGACCGGGTTTTGCGACGTTTCTCCAAAGCTGCGTGCGCGGCTGATATGATGAGTTGATCTTCCTCGTTCACCGGATGGATGGGAAGAGCCGCTAGGGACTTGGGCGGTTCGCTGGGCTCTTGTGTAAACAGGGGATTTGATGCGAGTGGCCCCATGCCCGGCGCATTGGAGAGGCCCGATTTCTTGATGCGCCGGCCTATCGACTGGCGCGCTCTGTTGGTTAAGCTGGAAACTGATCTGTTCCACGCTTGTATTGCACCGGGTCTTGTCGGTTCAGGTTCCATGTCTTGGATGTTTGCCTCTGCCGGCTTGGCTGGGCGATGATCAAACTGGGCTTTCAGTGCAGCGCTCGTCGGCGGTGCATAGCGCGAATAGGTCTCTTCCAAGGTCAAACGCGGGTTCTGCTTGTTGTCGTGCCAGGCCTCGCGGGTCTGCACCAGCCGGTTGGCAAACACGTCAAAGGAAAAAAGCGCCTCCCTTTGAGGCACCAGTCTGGAGCGTAGAAGCAGCGCCCTCAAGGCTGCAATGTTCTTTTGATAGGTGCGGGTGTCAAAGTGGCGCGAAGCAATGGCCTCAAGGCCAGGGAAGGCTCCTTCTGGCTTGTAAGCCGCGTTTCCCAAAACGCAAACCTGTCTTCCAAAAAGTGCAGCCTCAAGACCCGCTGCACCGTTTGCAGTCACCACATGATCGCAAAGGCTGTACAGCCTTACGTCGGACACCCGTTCACTTGGACGGTCCAGCCAAAGGACCGTGTCGGAGAACGCGCGCAAACTGCGGCGAGCTTCATTGAGCGCTTCAGCTTGGCCCGGTCCAGACAGATCCCCCTGAGGCGGTCTGACAACCGTCAGGATGTTGTTGTCGGCCAACACTGGCAGAACGGTCCCCAGCACCTCGGCGGGAGAGTCGAACTGAGAATGTGCCCTTAACAACTGGTCATCAAAATGCTGCAGGCACAAGTATGCGGCCCGCCCATTCCCCCGGCGCAAGATGCGATCCTGACCGGTGAAGTCTATGGATCCTATGCTGGCGCGCCGGGACTCACCTGATGCAAGACTGGGAACACCGGCCTGATCCAGCTCTGCCGGCCAGGTGTCTTTATCCACCATCGCACGCACAGCGGACACATCAATCTGAGCCATCAGTGACGCTCCGCCCGCCCCAAGCGGGTCAAAGAGAACAGCATCGAATAGGGAGGGCTGGCTGAAGCTGAAATCCATCACCACATGATCGACATTGGCGCCTTGCGCGAATGCTCTAGCGGCACCGTTATCGCCCAAGGTGACCACCACATCGAATGCGAAACGTCCATGGATGCGCTCAAAAATCTGCCTGTAGCGGTCGGTCACTTCACCTTCGCCGCGCAGGAGAGAGGTCCAAGTGCGCACCCCACGGTTTGGCCATTCGGTCAAGCTGGCCCGGAATTGATCTTGTTCCTCGCTCTCAGGGCGCAAAAAGAAACGCTTGGCAGCCATCGCCTCGTCTTGCACATGGGTCAGGGTTTCGCGATTTGCATAAAGGCGAATGTCGAACTCGTTGAGATGTTCCGATGCGCTTTCCGATAGCAACATCTTTGCAAATGCAGCCGCCGGCCCGCCAAAGTGATCCATCGTTTGGCGCACTGGGAACGGCTCGATATAGATCAAAATGCGCATGTGGCTCAGGCGAGAAAGTTCTGGAATTGGCTCATGATGGTTGCAGAGGCATGATTCTTCTTAGCATGGGACGCAGCCGAACGGGCTGCCCTCAAACTCTTTGTGGAGGTGAGGGCATCTTGGATCTGATCATGCCACTCCGATTGACCGGCAGCTAATCTGAGATTGGGGGCATCAAGGCCCGACAAGTCGGGCAGGGGGCTGGCTACGTACTGGCAACCGGCCAGCGACGCCTGCAGAAACCCGATCCGCGAGACGCACCGATCCCGTTTCTGATCGACATGAGGATCGACGATACAGGCAACCCTGGTCAGATCCAGTTCTGGAGACAGTTTGGACAGCGGCGCCTCCTGCTTGACCCGGGGATGAGCAAGCAGAGGGCCTGGTAGCTCTAGCGGTCCGAAAATGGTGAGCGTGCAAGCGCTGTCCTCAGAAACAATCTTGAAGAGAACATCATAGATCAATGCGAGGTCGCTTGCTGCTTGTGGAGTATTGGCGACAAATCCGAGCGACTTGGGATTGCGCGGAACAACCGGAAGCTGGAGCACATCGCTCAATCCCTTAAGACGTGGCGAGATCCCGTCCGGCACCGTCATGAGCTCCACATCAGGCTGATACAGTGAGGCAAGCTCTGCCAGGGGCGGAGTGGCTGCGGAAAGGCGCCTAAACAGTTTCATGCCCGCGATATAGTCCGTGGTTTTCAGCGGAGGTTCACCGTTCTGTTCTGCCGGCTGCTCTGAGCCGAAGATTTCATCACAAAACAGGGGTAAATCCCAATCGGAAATTAGCGTTCGCCTGAGATTTCCTAATGAGGTCACTACACTCCGCAGCTGGGCGTGGTTCACGGTAGGGTGGTGGAAGATGTAAGCGTCAAAGTCGGGGTTGGGCGCTCTCAGAAACTCCGCCGTTTCGTAGAGCGCAACACTGTAGCCAGTGGCCTGGAGCCCTTCGGCCATGCGCACGCAGCGCCCCGCCTCGTCAATCAAAGCAGTGACAAAGCACACGCTTCGCCTGGTCTTGGCGGTTTGCCGTATTCGGGATTTCTGCTTCAGCGCCGAGGACGCCTCTGCTTCAGCCACTTTTCTCACCCCATTACACTCTTCCCTCCCAATGAATAGGCCGGGTTAAGCTGATTTGTCTCCCTCAGAAATACCCTCAGAGAATTTTGCTCCACGATTCACGTTGCCAAACAATTTCACCTGCGGTTGTGTGCAAACGCAAGGGTTGGATTCGCAACGGAGCTCAAGAGCGATGCATGACTTTTACTCAGACACAAAAACGAAGCCGACGCGGGCCATGCGGGAGGCCATGCTTGATGCGGATGTGGGCGATGAGCAGAAGGGGGAGGACCCAACGACCAATGCCCTGTGCGAACGGGTGGCCAAGCTCTTGGGGAAAGAAGCTGCTGTCTTCTTACCATCGGGAAGCATGTGCAATGAAATCGCCATCGCTGTTCATTGCCGCCCGGGTGATGAGGTGCTTTGTGATAGAACGTGTCATGTGCTCAATTTTGAGGGCGGCGGACCGGCGGCGTTGAGCGGCGTGATATTGTCGACCCTGGACGGTGACCTCGGCCGTTTTTCTGGTGAACAGGTGCGCGCGGCCATTCGCGGCAAATCCCGCTACTTCCCGAACACCCGGATGGTTTCGGTAGAGCAAACGGCAAATCTGGGCGGCGGAGCCATATGGGCACCCGAAGCGATTGATGAAGTGGTGAACGTGGCGCGCGAACATGATCTGATCATGCACATGGACGGCGCGCGCCTAATGAACGCGGTCGTGGCAAGTGGTGTTCCGGCTGAGCGCTATACCCAAGGAATGGACAGTTGCTGGATTGACTTCTCAAAAGGGCTGGGGGCTCCGGTGGGTGCAGTACTGGCTGGTTCGGCAGAGTTCATTGAACAGGCTTGGCGCTTTAAGCAGCAATGGGGCGGCGCCATGCGCCAATCGGGTGTTCTGGCGGCCATGTGTCTCTATGCGCTTGACCATCATGTGGACCGGCTTGCAGAAGACCACGCGTTGGCCGCTCAGATCGCTGCGGCTCTGAATGATATGCAGATGGTCAAATCGGTAACGCCGGCTGCCACAAACATTATCTTCTTTGACATTGCCGATGGCGGTCCTGACGATGAATTGTTGACCGCGTTGGCATTGGAGGCGGGTTTGATTATTGGCCCTTATGGGGATAAGCGGATCCGGCTTTTGACCCATTTGGATGTGGACGACGCTGCGGCGGATGCACTGATCGCCTTTTTGCGCAAGTACTTGGACTGAAGAGCAAGAGCGAATGGATTTTACGTTGAGCGATGAGCAACGGGTGCTTCAGGAAACTGTGGCCAAGTTTGCAAGCGCGGAGCTGCCCAAGGTTGCAGCTTTTTGTGAGGAAAAGCACGAACCGGTGCCCCCGGATGTGGTGAGGACGTATGCAGAGATGGGCTTCTTGGGCCTCAACTTGCCGGCTTCATATGGCGGCGGTGGTCAATCGCATTTGGATGCGGTGATCGTGCTTGAGGAGCTTGCCAAAATCTCCGCAGCTGTTGCCTTTCCGGTTTTTGAATCTTGCTTTGGTCCCGTGCTCGCCATCGCTCATTTCGCCCCAGAAGCCTTGCGTCAACGGGTTATCCCCAAGGTTTGCGCAGGGGAGAGCATCGTGGCGGTTGCCATGTCCGAGCCGGATGCGGGCAGCGCGCTCACGGATCTGAAGACCCATGCGGTGTTGGACGGTGGTCATTATGTGTTGAATGGCACCAAACGTTGGTGCTCGGGCGGCGGTCATTCCGACAACTATGTGGTTTACTGCAAGCTGTCCGACGCGCCCGGCGCAAAGGGCATTGGCGCGCTTCTGGTTAGCAAGCCGAGTGACGGCTTCACTTTCGGCAAGAAAGAATATCTGCTGGGGTTTCGCGGCATTCCCAGTGCGGACATGTTCTTTGATAATGTGCGCGTGCCGGCGGAGAACCTAATTGTACCGGCTGGCGGCTTTCGCCAGCTCATGGAAGCCTTTGACCTTGAGCGCTGCGGCAACACGACGATGAGCCTTGCAATCGCGCAATCGGCCTTTGACGAGGCGCTGGCCTACGTCCAGGACCGCCAGCAATTTGGTAAGCCGTTGGTGGATTTCCAGGCGGTGCAAATGTCGCTGGCGGAGATGAAGATGAAACTGGACGCTGCCCGGCTCTTGCTCTACCGGGCGGTCGTGAATGCCGAAGCGGGCTTGCCTTCGGTGGCCGACAGTTCCATTGCCAAATGCTTTGCCAATGAGGCCGTGCGCGAGGTCACCGGCAAGGCCATGCAGATTATGGGGGGCTATGGGTATTCCACAGCCTATCCGATCGAACAGAAAATGCGTGATGGCTGGGGTTGGGGCATCGCCGGAGGGTCTATCGACATTCAAAAAACCAACATCGCCGCGGCACTGGTGGGGCGGCGCTTCTCGCAGCGGAACTAGACGATGTCAGACATACCGTTATGGCCTCTGTCCGGCGTTCGCGTTCTCGATATGACGACCGTGATCTTCGGACCCTACACAACAATGATGCTGGGCGACTTCGGCGCGGAGGTGATCAAGATTGAGCCGCCTGGAGGAGATATGACCCGGGCTATAGGGCCTGGGCGCTCGCCCGGAATGTCGTCTTTGTTTTTGGGCGCCAACAGAAACAAGCGATCGATTATGCTTGATCTGAAGCAGCAGGCAGCAAAGGAGGCCATGTGGCGTCTTATTGATAGCGCCGATATGCTGGTTCACAATGTGCGCCCGCAAAAGATGGCCGCTTTGGGTTTCGACCCAGACAGTGTCCTAAAGCGCAATCCAATGATCATTTATGGGGGTCTTCATGGCTACCGGGAGGAGGGGCCTTACGGAGGACGTCCGGCCTATGACGATGTGATTCAGGGTGAGTCCGGTCTTGCGGGAACCTTCACTGCGCGCGACGGCGCACCAGTCCTTTCGCCTTCCGTGATTGCGGATAAGACAGCTGCTCTCTTGGCCAGCACAGGGCTAATGGCGGCCTATGTGCAACGGCTACGCACCGGCAAAGGGCTTTATCTGGAAACAGCTATGTTTGAGGGCCTTGCGGCCTACACGCTGCTGGAACATCAGCACGGCATGATCTTCAATCCGCCTGAAGACGGGTATGGCTATCCCAGAGCCTTATCTCCTGCGCGCCGGCCTCATCCCACTCAGGATGGATTTATCTGCATGCTCGCCTATACGGACAAACAGTGGGAGCGGTTTTGGGAGATTGCCAGACGCCAAGAGCTCGGCGGTGATCCGCGCTTTGCCACAATGAGGGCGCGTTCGCAGAACATTGACGCGCTTTATTCCATAGCCGGTGAAGTGCTTGAGGCGCGCACATCCGCTGAATGGCTGGAGATCCTGAAAACTGCCGAGATCCCCTGCGGCCCTGTGAACCGGCTGGAAGATCTGACCCAGGATGAGCAATTGGTGAGCACGGGGTTCTTCCGGCGGCAAGACCACCCAACAGAAGGTGAATTGACGGCTTTGGATACCGGATTTCGCCTGGATGGTGAGGCGTTGCCCCTGCGCCAACATCAACCGCGACTGGACGAGCACGGTGCGGAAATCTTGAGGGAATTGGGGTATTTGGACCATGAACTTGAGAACATTCTTTCGCACGGAGAGACAGAATGAAGGCCATGGTTATCAAAAATGCGTGGGGTCCGGAGAATCTGGTGGCCGAAGACCGTGCTGATCCGGAGCCTGGCCCGGGGGAAGTGGTGATCGCCATGAAGGCGGTTTCCATAAATCCCCGCGATCTGATCATGAGCAACGGGGGGTATGGCCGAATGGGCGGGAGCCTGCCGCTTGTGCCCCTATGCGATGGCGCCGGAACCATCGCCGCACTCGGCGCCGGAGTTGAAGAATTTGCTGAAGGGGATCTGGTGGTGCCAAACTATAGCCGGACATGGCTGCATGGCACCACGAACTCGGCGCACCAGGCCGGTGCTCATGGTGGGCCGCTTGATGGCACCGCACAGGAACTGTTCTTGGTCCCCGCCAAGGCGGTGACTAAGGCACCGGCCCATATGGACGCTCAGCAGGCGGCAACGCTGCCCTGCGCTGCGGTTACGGCGTGGAATGCGATTGTGGTGGAAGGCAAGATTAATTCCGGCGATTTGGTTTTGCTGCAAGGCACCGGTGGCGTCTCTCTCTTTGCCTTGCAATTTGCTAAGATGCATGGGGCGCAGGTGATCATCACGTCTTCAAGTGATGCCAAACTGGATAAGGCCAAAGTCCTTGGCGCCGATCATGTGATCAATTATCGCTCAGACCCCGAATGGCACAAAGCGGCGCGTGAGATTTCTGGCGCTGAAGGTGTTGACCACGTGATTGAGGTTGGCGGTGCCGGCACGTTGGAGAAATCGATCTCAGCTGTCCGGCCCGGTGGTTTGATAAGTTTGATTGGGGTGCTCTCCGGAGCTGGCGCGGACATCAGCCTGGGGCGCGTGGTGACCCGGCACGTGCGTCTTCAAGGGGTCACGCTCGGCAGCAAAGAGTTGCTCGACGATATGTGTAAAGCCATGGAGCAGCATGGCACGCTGCCGGTGATCGATGGCAAACAGTATGGCTTGGATGAGCTTGGGACAGCGCTGAACACGTTGCCCGACGGCAAGCACTTCGGCAAAATCGTCTGCAACCTGGCTTAGGATGCTCAACCGCGCATCTTTGCGCCCTCTGGATCATAAGGCGAACTTGCGATAACCCGGGCTTTGTGCAGGACACCAACAATATGCACATCCAGCTCGGTGCCTTCGCCGGCGCAGTCCTCATCCACGAGCGCCATGGCAAGGGACTTGTCGACGCAATAACCGTAGCCGCCCGATGTCACATAGCCGATGCGTTTATCGCCTCGCCAGATGGGCTCGTAGCCGGACGCATCTGCATCTGAAGCGTCCACTTCCAGGGTCACGAGACGTTGGCTCGCAGGACCATCGTCACGTGCCTTAAGAGCGGCCTTGTGGCCGATGAATTCCTGCTTTTGCCAATCGATCCATCGGTCCATGCCGGTCATGGCGGGCGTATAGCCCCACATGAATTCCCGTGACCACACGCCAAAGCCCTTTTCAAGGCGCAGGGAGTTCATGGCGTTGAAACCAATTTCCACCGCATCGAACCCGGCGCTCGCCTCCTTTAGCATCCGATAAAGCGTGATGTGTTCAGCGGCCGAGCAGTTGATTTCATAGCCCAGTTCACCCACCACCGAGAGCCGGCCCACCTTGGTGCGCAGAAGGCCCAAATCGACCTCCATGCAACCCATGAAGCGCAGGGCTTCATGAGAAAGATCCTGATGGGTGAGGGTCTGGAGAAGATCCCGCGATTGGGGGCCCGCAATCGCGAACCCAACGACTTGGTCAGAGATATCGCGGACATCGACGCCCTCAGCCGCCAGATCATGGAACCAGCGCATGTGCCAAGAGCGCAAGTAGTATGACCCCATTAGCCACCAACTGCCATCGCCCCAGTTGAACACGGTCAGATCACCCTTCAGGCGTCCGCTTTCGGTCAACAAGGGTGCCAGGCGTGCGCGCCCGGGCCCGGGAAGGCGGCTTGCGCACAGTCTATCAAGCCAGCTTTGTGCATTGGGTCCGGAGACCTCAAAACGCGAAAAGCCGCTGATGTCGATGAGGCCGACGCCTTCACGCGTTTTCTTGCACTCTTCGCCCACCAGATCGAAGGCATTGGAACGCTTCAGGGTCGGGATCTCTTCAAAATCCTTCGGCGCAAAGTAGATGGGAACTTCTAAACCCCAGCTTTCGCCCCACCGGGCACCGTTCTCAGTCATTGCATCATAGGCGGGGGCTTTCTTGAGGGGCCGGCCGGCCCAGAGTTGTTCATTGGGGTAGCTCATAACGAACCGGCGCGAATAGAACTGGCCGGTCATTTGCTTGATGTATTCGCGGTTTGAAGCAAACTCACCGTAGCGGCCAACATCCATGCCGTAGATATCTTCTTCAGGTTCCCCTTGGATCATCCACTCGGCCAAGGATTTGCCGACACCGCCACCTTGTAGGAACCCAGCCATGACCCCGCAGGCGCACCAGTAGTTCCGAACGCCTTGAACAGGGCCCACGAGCGGGTTGCCGTCCGGTGTGAAGGTGAAAGCGCCGTTGACCCAGCGCTTGATGCCTACATTGGCCAGCGCCGGATAGCGGTTGAACCCGATTTCCAGTTCCCGTTCGATCCGGTCAAAGTCCTCTTGAACGAGTTCAAAACCATAGTCCCATGGCGCCCCATCCATGTTCCAATGCTGATGCTCCAGCTCGTAAATCCCCACCAGCATGCCGCTTTGATCCTGGCGGGCATAGGTGAAACCATCAAGATCCACCATCATAGGCATCTCAAAGCCGGCGCTGGCGATTTCCGGAACATCGTCGGTTACAAGATAATGGTGCTCCAATGGTGAGACCGGGAGATCAAGGCCGGCCATGCGGCCCACTTGTTTCGCCCACAGACCTCCCGCATTGATCACATGTTCAGCGTGGATGGTGCCCTTTTCCGTCACCACGTCCCAGGAATGGTCAGGGCGCTGGTTGAGTTCCACAACGCGGTTGTGCTCGATCACGTCGGCTCCGCGGTTGCGCGCGCCTTTGGCATAGGCATGCACCACCCCGGTTGTGTCCACATACCCCTCCCGATCGGCCCACATTCCGCCCAGCACATTGTCCGGGCTCATGATCGGACAGGCTGCAACCATTTCATCCACATCCATCAGGCGCACATCTTCGATGCCCATGGTCTGGAATACCCTGTAGGCAGCCTGCAGCCATTCCCAACGGTCTGGTGTGGAGGCGAAGGTGATGCCGCCGGTCATGTGCAACCCCGTGGCCTGGCCGGTCTCTTCCTCCAACTGGGCCAAAACATCGATGGTGTAGGCCTGAAGGGCTGCGATGTTGGGATCGGCATTCAGAGCATGGATGCCGCCTGCTGCGTGCCAGGAGGAACCAGCTGTGAGCACGCTGCGCTCCAAAATGGCCACGTCAGTCCAACCCAGCTTCGTGAGGTGATAGGCGATTGAAGCGCCGACAACGCCTCCACCAATGATTGCCACACGGTATTGCGATTTCATCAGCACATCTCCTCTGACCGGTGGTGGAGCCCGAAAATCTCGCACCGGTTGTTCAATAAAGCTTCCATAATGCGTCTAGACACTTGTGTCTAGGCGTGATTAATGCGGGTTCATGAACATAACAGCAGATGATGCAGCACCCCAGCAGTCGACCCCACCTCCTCACACCAAGGCGACCCGTCTTGATTGGTTGTTTGCGGCGCAGGAAATGTTGTTGGCTGACGGGGTTGAGAGCGTCAAAATTCTAACCCTCGCCAAGCAGCTTGGGGTGGCGCGGGCGAGCTTCTACTGGCATTTTTCGAACCGTACCGAACTGTTAGAGGCGCTGCTTGAGCGTTGGCGAGAAACCAACACCAAGGCGATCACGGCGCAAGCGGGCCTGCCATCATCGTCCATCTTCGAAGGTGTGACGCATGTTTTCGAATGCTGGGTTGACCGTACGCTTTATGATCCCAGGTTGGACTTTGCGATCCGCGAATGGGCGAGGCGTTCCGGTGACGTTCGCCAGCTGGTTGACCTTGCAGATGATGCCCGTGTGGACGCCGTAAAGCAGCTCTACCTCAGGCATGGATACGAAGACCAAGATGCGTTTATCCGCGCGCGCGTTCTTTACTTCATGCAGATCGGCTACAACGCCCTGGAGCTGGGGGAGAGCATTGACACCCGTATGGGTTACATTGGTGACTACCTGAGATGTTTCACAGGCCGCGAACCGTCCGAACAAGAGACAGGCCAGTTTATAGCCATCTTGAAGACGCGGTCGGGCCGTTAAGCGCTGCTATTGTGTACGCACCACGTTGACAGAACACTTCGCGTGGCGAACCACCCGGGCCGTATTGGGGCCAAGCAGGTAGTCAGCGAGTTGCGGCCGATGCGCCCCAATAACGATCTGATCGGGTTCAATCTCCTCGGCAACCTCCAAAATGCGCTCGTACACTGAGCCGTGTCGCACAATGGTTTCCGCCTTCATATCGTTCGGCAGTTGCTCGCTCACCACCTCGTTGAGGCGCTCCAGGGTTTCTTGCACGATCGCTTTGGCGTCGAACTCCTCCGATCCACCGGTTTCTCCGCGAATGGCATATCGGTAATCGATCCCTGAGATCATGTGCGGAACCACCGACATAACCACGAGGCTGCTTCCGTCTTGCCGCGCATGACTGACGCCAGCTGCGAGAACCTTCGATGAGGTCTCCATGTCACTGAGATCGATGGGCACTAATGTCTTTCCAGCCATGATGGTGATCTCCTCTCAGTCACGTGTGCTCAGGCCGGCCATAAAGCCAGAACAGCCAGATGAACAACAAAACTATCGCCAAGTTTAATACCGATATATCAGCCGCCGGATTGATCGCTGCCGGCGGTTGCGGCAAGGCGGGCGCCAAGGCCCCTGATTGCTGAAGGGTCGGATCAACACTTACTGAACCCGGGATGGCGTCCCCTAGCGTTTTCACGGTGGAAGCAGGGATCGGCGGGATACTTGTCTGGACGGAACTCGGCCCCTGATCGCCCACTGCATCTCCGGTGACAGGCGCCATGCCCGCAAGCACAACCTGTACGCCCAGGGTTTCAATAGGCGACCTCTGGACACGGTAGGTGTTGGCCGGCACGCGCACTTCCCTCAGGAAGGGGAAGCGCACCAGGTTGGCCCCTTCCTTCCAGGCATCCAAAGGCAATACCGCAAACAGCACACCATCAATCATTTGCGTGATGGCTTTGTTGCCAAGCGGCGCCACAACCAGGGCGGCATCAGCCTGACCCGATGTCAGGGCCTCGATGACCGCTTCTGGTGTTCCAGCCTCGATCGGCTTTAATGTCGCCTGCATTCCCAAACCGTCGATCAGGATTGAGGCGAGGCGTGACGTATCTGACCCTTCAGGGCCGGTGGCAAGGGTCTTGATGTTTGCCAGATCCGGATTGCCACCACTCTTCAAATTGGACTTTCCGACCAGGTGCACCACGTTTTGGCCCGCCACCGCCACCGCTTCGAATTGGTTATTGCGTGAGGGAACGGTGCCGGAAAGGTCAAAGAATGCGTCTGCTCCAACCAGCGCAAGGCGTGCATCGCCTGATGCAAGCTTGTCCAAGGGATTGCCTTCGGTCGACACCTTCACTTCGCGCCCCGGAAAGGCGCGCCGGGTGGCACGCAAGGCCGTGGTGGCCAGCTCTGAAGCTGCGATAGACGATGTGGAAGCGACTTGCAGTGGTTCGTCCGTGGTTACGGTCCCGCCCTTGATCAAGCCGAGTTCCAGAAGTGCATTGCGGGCAACCGACTCCGCCGAACGCCCCTCGACCTCAACCCGTGCGTTGAGCTTCTGCATCAAGGCTGCATCGATCTTGCCGGCCAGGGCACCGATCGCGCCGCCCAGGTTCGCATGCCTGCTCAAAGCATCTGCGCGTGCCAGCGGGGCCGCTTGATAAACCGGGAAGAACTGAAGGTCATCCTGCAAGATCTTCAGATCGAAGTCCGGGATTTGCCCATCGGTCGTGTACACTTCAGCCACATCCACCTTGCCGTCCAGCAGCATATCGTAGAGCTTGGCCCGGTCATCCAACTTCACAACCTCTACGGAACCGAACGCCATGCCATACCGGCTCAGCATGGGGGTCAGGCCATCCAGGGGCCGTCCCTGGAAGTCGTCTTCAATACCAAGCCTCAAAGAGCCGGCTTGAGCCACCAGGTCGGACATTGTGGTGAGGCCGAGCTCCTTGGCCCGGTCGGTCCGCATCGCCAGCCCGTAATTGTTGGCAAAACCGAAGCGAGGCAGCCATGTCAGCCCCAATGGCTCGTATAGGGATTTGACGCGCTCGGTGGCTTTATCTCCATCAGAGATGGGGTTTTGCCCCAGCATGACCAACCCCGTGCCGTTGTAGTCGGGGTAAACGTCCACATCCCCTTGTTTGAGGGCGGCCAGAATGGCTTGTGTGGAGGCATACTCAACCGGACCCTCAACCTTGAGGCCCTGCTCTTTAGCCAAGATGGCCATCATGTGTGACAGAACATTGCTTTCGCCAAAGTTCTTGCTGCCGATTTTCACTGACTGATTGTCATCACTGCAGCCTGCAGCGAGTAACGTAACGGCCAGGATTGCAAAGAGTGTGCGTTTAAACATTTTCAGCTCTCCTCTTCTTACCGTTGATCAGGTTTCAGCTTGGCCGACGGCTGCACCGCGCGCCTCGATGGGTTTCGGCAGGTCGGTCCGTTCCTTACGGATCTCTCGCAAGAAACCCACGATCTGCAACATCACAATTACCGAGAATGGTATGGCTCCTGTAATGGCCATCGCCTTGGCCACCGTTACCGAGCCGGAAAAGAGCGTGCCGGCCGTAAGGGCCGCGATCAACGAGCCCCAGACCATCTTTTGCATAACGGGTGGGTTGAGATTGCCATCAGTGGTCATCATCGACAGCACGAACGTGCCTGAGTCGGCTGAGGTCACCAGGAAGACGAACATGAGCGTCACGGCCAGTGCGTTGAGGATGTTGCCGGCCGGGAAGTAGCTGAGGAAGCCGAAGAGGGCCTTTGTGACGTCTTCGAAGATCAACTCTTTCAGACCGCCGCCACCGTGGATCTCAATATAAAAACCGGCCGCGCCAAACACGGCGAACCAAAGCATGGAGAACAAGGTTGGGACCATCACGACGCCGATGCAGAATTCTCTGATTGTACGGCCACGCGATATGCGGGCAACGAAGATGCCGATGAACGGTCCCCAGGCGAGCCACCATATGAGATAAGTGAGGGTCCAGCCCGCACTCCAGCCCGTTAGACCTTCAAAGGGAAAGAGCTTGAAGGACATGATGAAGATGCTGCTGAAGTAAGCTCCGACGCTGTCGATGAACGCCTCCAGAATGTACTGGGTTGGTCCTGCAAACAGCACCAACAGCATGATCAGCACGGCGATTACCATGTTGATGTTGGACAGAATCTTGATGCCCTTGTCCACACCGGTTGTGGCAGAAAGCATGTAGCAGACGAACAAGATGGCGAGAATGACCATTGAAGCGGTCACCGTCTGGGATGTGCCGAACGCATAGAACGATCCAGAGCGAACGCCCAAAGTGCCCATGGCCAGCGAACCGGCGAGACCAAAGACCACCGACAATACGGCCAAAATGTCGGCAATCTTGCCGACCCCTTCACCGGTCTGCCCTGGGAACAGGGCTTTGATCGGCGTGGAGATCATAGAGGATTCCCCGCGCCTGAACGTGAAGTAAGCAATCACCAATGCGCACACGGCATAGATTGACCAGGCGTGCAGACCCCAGTGCAGATTGGTGATCACCAGCGCCTGGCGGGCGGCGGCGGGTGTGCCACCCTCCATGCCGGGCGGGCTGATGTAATGGTACATGGGTTCTGCGGCGCCCCAGAGCAGAAGGCCCGATCCCATGCCGCCAGCAAACAACATGGCGATCCAGGACGCGGTGGAGAATTCCGGCTCTTCATCGTCCGCTCCAAGACGGATCTTTCCATACGGACCAAACGCCATATACCCTGTCAGAAACAGGAAACAGGTGCATAAGAACAACCACGCCCAACTGCCGCTCTTCAGCATGTAGTTGGTGAAACCAAGCATGGTTCCGGTCATGCTCTCTGGATCAATGAGACCCCAAGCGCCAATCGCAACGCAGAAGCCCATTGAAACCATAAATACGGTGTTGACGGATAATCCAGAGCCGTTTGAGTCAGACATAGCCGCGTCCCCTTTTCGTCTGATGACACCGGAACTTCGGCGGACTGTCGACAGAAGTCCGATCTCACGAGAAGCAGCTTAGCTGAGGAAAATCGGCTTGTCACCCCGCCTGCACAATATTGTCGTAATTGTCACAAAATCCTCTCATCTCATTGTTTTTACGCTATATTGTCTGACTTATTGCGATCTGCTTTGTACTAAAACATCAACCCAATCGTTATATTTGGCTTAGAGCGATTGGGTTGAAAACTATCTGTCACACGGGAGAATTTTCCGATCTTCTATGCCAACACAGTGCATACAATGAGAGCCGGCAAACCGGATCCAATTGACCGGAAGAACACGATGGAAACAGCGCGGCTACGGAGTTTGGACGCGCCCCGTTGATTTTGTGCCTCCAGCCTGTAGTCTGGTAAGCCGACTTATAAAAACAGGAGGAGACACCATGAAAATCAGACTACTGGCAGCAGTTGCCACACTGGCTTTGGGTTTGGGAACGCAATCGGCTTCGGCAGATCAGTTCCTGCGGATGGTATCTGGTCCTTCCGGCGGATCCTGGTATCCGCTAGGTGCCAAAATCATGCAGGTCTTCGATGAAAAGATCGATGGCATCACCACCTCCAATACATCAGGTGGCGGGATCTCCAACGTTTTGTCCGTGAACGGCGGAGATGCAGAGATTGGGTGGTCATACGCCCACACCGCCTTCAACGGCTACTCGGGCAAGGGCAAGTTCAAAACAGCACAGCCTGACGTTCGCCACTTTGCGACGTTGTATCCAGCTATGTTCCAGGTGGCGGTCCGTGCAGATTCATCTATCAAGTCTTTTGAGGACATGAAGGCTGCCAACATCAGTCCAGGTAAGGCCAAATGGACAGGTACCGCGTTTGCGGAGTCCATCCTGAAAGCTTATGGCCTAAGCTTCCAAGACATCAAATCCAACGGCGGCACAGTGCATCATGTGAGTTACACAGAGTCCGTTGCCCTGATGAAGGACAAACATATCGAGGTGTTCATGGCAGCCACGTCCATGCCTCAAGCCTCTTTCATTGAGTTAGAGCACAGCCCTGGCATCCGTTTCATCGGCCTGCCTAAGACCAAGCTGGATTCCATCCTTGCCGCAAATCCCGGCTTCATTCCGGGCAAGATGCCCAAGGGCGTCTACAAGAGCATAGGTGAGGATCTTCACACCCTCGGGATCGTCACCAACATGGTGGTGCACAAGGACCTTCCCGACGAACTCGTCTACAAGATGTGCAAGACCTTCTGGGAAAATCATGCCACGTTCGCTGAAGTAAAGAGTATCTGGAAGCGCGTGAAACTTGAGGACGCCCTGGCCGGCGCAGCCATTCCCGTGCATCCAGGCGCGGCCAAGTGTTACAAAGAACTCGGGGTCAGCGGAAACAGCTAGGGGCAATTCACCAAAGTTGAGTGGCTGCACGCTGCCTTGCAGCGTGCACCACCTGCATTTGCGTTATCGCGCCCGGGCGGCCCATGAGCATTGCTGAAACCCAAATCACCTATGAAGAAAAGCAGGAGCTCGGCTATCTGGAGCGCCTGCTGGTGGATCGCTTGTCCGCGGCAACATACGCCGTGTTGTTGTGTTGTACGGTGATCGCGCTGGGGTTGGCTCTGTTCCACATCTACGTGGCCGCGTTCGGAACGCCGGAGGGCCGATCTTTCCGTTCTGTCCACCTATCCGGGATGCTCATCCTTGCGTTTTTCTCGTTCCCGCTTTTCCGTAAGTCGGTGCGCGATCCGGTATTTGTGGAGGGCAGCGCCGGTAACACGCTCCGGTTGCTCGGCTTTGCCGTGGACTTGGTGATCGTTGGTCTCATCATCTTCATCCAGCTCTGGACCATCTGGGACATCGACGCCTTCCATTTGAGATATGGCGAGAAAGAGTTACCTGACCTTATCGTCGGTGGAATTCTCATAGTGTTGGTTTTAGAGGCGACCCGCCGGGCAGTGGGATGGGCGATGGTGCTGATCACGGGCTTCTTCGTGATTCATTCGCTCTATGCCAACTACTTTTTCGGCTTCTTCTATGGACCGCCTGTGCGCTTCGGTAAGTTCATTGATGTGCTCTTCATGAGCAGTGATGGGCTGTTCGGCATTCCGTTGCATGTGTGCTCAACCTACATTGTTCTCTTCATCATTTTTGGTGCCTTGCTCATTAGGTCGGGTGCGGGGCGCTTCTTCATCGATCTTGCCGTCGCATTGACGGGGCACCGGACAGGTGGTCCGGCGAAGGCGTCCGTTGTGGCCAGTGGTTTTATGGGAACCGTCTCCGGTTCGGCGGTGGCCAATGTGGTAACCACCGGATCATTCACCATCCCG
>JBCDDQ010000006.1:0-35086 GCA_039180225.1 Pseudomonadota bacterium | reverse complement strand
GTGAGCTTTCACGGCATCTCCATCAATGTGGAGCCGGAGCTGGAGCACTTCTCAGGCATTGTACCGTGCGGCGTTGCTGAGCATGGGGTCACCAGCCTGGTGGACCTCGGTTTGCCGGTGACGATGGAAGATGTGGATCTGGCGCTGAAGGCAAACTTCGAAGCGATCTTCGGTCCCACCGGTTAAACTGCGCCCTTGGTCCTGTCGTCATCCCCGCGAACGCGAGGACCCATAGCCGACACCGCTCCTTTGGCCAAGAAGGTCCTCGCTTTCGCAAGGACGCGGGACACTCCTTTAAGCCGCGTTCACAGCCTTGAACCTGTTGGCCAGCATGAACGGCAACCCGGACATCATCACATCCACATAGCGCACGTGCTGAAACGCCCCGTTGAGCGACACCCGGGGCAAAGCCGTTAAGTGCTCGCCGTGGCCGGCATAAACCATCCCCTTGCGCGTGGTGACAGCCGCCGCAAAACCCGCCCGCTCAGCCAGCACAAAATCGCGCGCACCTGCGGAAATCTCATCGCCATAGGGATAGCAGAAGAACTGCGGCGCTGCGCCCAATTCCTCAGCAATCCGCCCGCGCGACAGCAGCATCTCCAGATAGGCATCTTCTTCACTGAGCCGCCCCACCGCATAATGGTGCACCGTGTGCGCCCCGATGGTGCACAGCGGATCTTCATTGATTTCACGCACCTGATCCCACGTCATGGCCTCAGCGCGGCAATGGGCGTTCACATCAATCCCTTGTTCATCGGCAAAGCTTCGGATCCACTTGCGCTGTTCTGTTTCCTCAAGTCCCCAGCGCACCTGCTTATAGAGCGCCTGATAGGCCTGGGTCTTCTGGCCGGCGTTCGCTGTGGGGAACGAGAAGCGCTCGCCCCCGATCTCGGTGGCCAGAGTGTCAGATGAGGAAATCGCGCGCTCCAGGATCTGCCACCACAACTCGCTGGTGCCATCGGTGATGTCCGTGGCGACAAATATGGTGAAAGGGCAGTCAAAGGCCTTAAACACAGGCCAGGCGTGCTCAAAATTGTCCAAATATCCATCATCCAGCGTGAAGACGGCAAAAGACTTCGCGGATATGCCCAATTTGGTACGCCTGATGCCCTCCGCGAAGCTGACAAACTCAATGCCCTGCGCACGAAAATGGCTCAAAACGCTCTCCAGGAACTGCGGCGTAATCTCCAGGCCTGCATTGGGCGCAAAGCCATGCTTTTCGGCCGCCGGACGCACGTGGTGCAGCATCAAAAAACTTCCAATTCCCTGGACAAATGGCGCCAGAAGCCTGTGAGCGCGGCTGTAAAACAAACCATCAAGAACAGTGCGAACTGTGCCGATATGGGGCATAATGGGGTCCTGTTTGGTATTTCTTGGACGATCACGGCCGATCACAAACAGATGTAGCAGCAATTTCTTGCACAAAACTTGCTGAGCCCTGGCATCGGTCCTGTAATGGCGCAGGTCCGCAACACTTTGTCAGGCCTGCAGCGTATGAACGAGTTTACGCCGGTAAGAAGCGAAACGGCCCAGTCTGCCACCCGCGTGCGCGGTCTGCGCCTGGCCGTTGTCACGCGGGCCGACCAGATCAAAGACGAATGGCTGGCGTTGCAAAAGTCGGGCTGGGTCACGCCCTACCAGTGCTTTGATTGGGTGAACACCTGGCAACAGGCCATCAGCGCCGGCAGGAAGGAAGATGTGCGGATCGTCACGGTGCGCGATGAGAGCGGCGTTCTGCAGGCGATCTTTCCCCTGGTGGTGCAAACCTCATGGGGCACCCGGATCTTGCGCTGGATCAGTGACAGCCAGGTCAATTATGGCATGCCGGTGATGAGCCAGGCGTTTGCGGCCTCCATCGCCGAAGACTGTAAATGGCTGCTGGCCGAACTGATGAGCCAGCTTGACCGCGTAGACGCCGTTCACCTGGACAAGCAACCGGCCACCTGGGGCGGCAAGCCCAACCCTCTCGCCGGTCTCTTCACCGATGTGGGTGCCAACAGCACGTATCTGTTCGACCTGGCGCCGGACTTCAACGAGCTCTATCGCCAGAAGCGCTCCAAATCCACCAGACGCAACAGCAAGCGCCGCGACGCCAAGCTGGAACGGTTGGGTCCATTGGTGTTCGGTCTGCCCGAAAACCCCGATGAGACCGAGCACGTGATCAACACCCTCTTCAGGTTCGTTGAAACCCGTCTTGCCGAAAAAGGCATTAAGGACCCATACGGTGAAACGGGTCTTGCCTTTTACCAGGCGCTTGCCCGCCTGCCCAAAGACGCTTCCCTGCAGATCAGCCCCTACTTTCTGCGCTCGAATGGAGAAATCGTCTCTGTAATGATGGGCAGCGAATTCCAGGGCGTGTTCTCAGGCCTGGTGTGCTCCATCACCGACGGCCCGCAAAAGGAGTTCTCCCCCGGCGATGCGGCCCTGCGCCGGACCATTGAGGCCTGCTGCGAGAAGGGTCTGATGAAGTTTGACTTCTCTGCCGGCCATTCCGACTACAAGATGCATTGGGCCGAAGAGGTCATCCCCCTCCATGACACGCTTCACGCGGTCACCGGTGCGGGCTACAAATATGTGGCAATCGCGCGCCCGGGCCTCAGCACCAAGCGCCTGATCAAGCGGTCCGATTGGCTGTGGCGCACCATAAAGCAAGCCCGCAAGCTTGGCGCACCCGCCAAATCACCTTCGAAAAAAGCAGGTTAAAACGCCGGATCAAGCCACGTAGGCATGGCGCTGCGGCGCGTGGGCCAAGACGAAGCACACATCTTTCGACATGGCCGATTTCATGGTCTCGGCAAACTGCGCGGCAACACCGTCATGGGCCTCAGCCGGGGTCACCAGCAAGGCCATGTCCGTTTTCTCTGCAATGGACAGCGCCCAGGGGTTTGAGGTGAGATTGGCCGCGCTCATGATCACCACATCATAAGCATGCGAGAGCGCTGCCAGGGTCACATCAATGCGGTTTCCGGCCGCCAGCTCCCGGGCCTCCGATGAGTTCGCCCCACTGGTCATCACATGGGTGGATGATGCCCCATCGCGCACAATGCAGTCTGAGAAGGCTGAGCTGCCGCGCAGAAACTCCGACAGACCCGGTCCATCATGAACCCCAAATGCTGCGGTGAGTTCCCCTCCACTCATGGTGGCGTCCACCACGATGGTCTTCAGGCCGAACGTGGAGAATGCCCGCGCCAAGCTGGCGGACATGATCACACCTGCTGTGGGCTCATGGGTTGGTGCCACGAACAGACGAATGTTGGACAGCTCTCCCAGCCGTTCCGCGATAGATCGGGCCGCCAGAAAGACCGAAGAGGAGAACGGCGATGAGGGATCGACGATCACCTGGTACGGCAGGCCTTCAAGATCATTCGACATATCTGCAATGTTGGCCAGGATCGGGGCCGGCTCCCGGGGGGCGGGAGGCTGAGGCATGGGGTGCGGTTGAGGTGTTGGTTCAGGCGCCGCGCTTACGGGCGCTTGAGGCCTGGCCTGGGGCGCCGGAGCAACGGGGGCGGGCGCAACAACTTCCGCAAGTGGAGGCGGTGAAGGTTTCGGCGGCGGCGGCGGCGTTGCCCCCACTACGCTCTGATCGACCGCAAACGGGTTGGCGGGCTGACGGGCAGGTGCGGCCGCGGCCGAGGCTGGCGGTGTGGCTTGCGGCGGCTGGCTCCAGGCCGGGTTCGGAGCTTCAGGCGCCGGTGCAGCATGTGGTGGGGGCGCATAGACGGGCGCTGTGGGTTGAGGCGGCGCCGGATAGGCCGCCGCCACAGGCGCTTGCGGCACGTAAGGCTGCTGCGGATAGGCGTGCGGTGCATAGGCGGCGGATGCATGAGCCGGTTCCCCGGGCCCGGACGTCTTCATGGCCCCTTTCAGCTTGGCGAACAGGCCGCCGCGTCCCGGCGCAGGCGACTGAGGCTGGGGCGGCGGCGCGGTGGGCTGCGGGCTGGGCGGATGGCCGCCATGGGGCCGCGCGGACACGCCGCTGGCGCCCCCCACATTGATGGCCTCCACCAAAAAGGCCGCCAGCAAAGCAATGGCAATCGCGCCACCCGTCGCGATCATCAGGATCGGACCCTTCTTCGGAAACGAAGGCTGAGAGGGCACCGCAGCGCGCGAAATTATGCGGGCCCGGGCCGGCTGGGCGTAAATGTCCTGGCGGGCGCTGGCATCGCTCAAACGCTTCAGCAGCGCTTCAAGCTGCTCGCGGTTGGCCTTGGCCTCACGTTCCAGTGCGCGCAGTTTCACCTCGTCTTGCTTGTTGACCGAGGCGGTGGTCTTCAGCTCGTTCATGCTGGCGCGCAGGGACGATTCGCGAGCAGACGCCACTTTGGCCTGCTGCTCCAGGCCTTCGACGATCTTTAACGCCTCCACCCGGATCTCCCGGCGCACATCATTGATCTCCTGGCGCACGGACAAGATCCGCGGATGGTTTGACAAATAGGTGGTGCTGAGGTCAGCCAGGCGGCGGGTCAGGGCGATTTCCTGCTCACGCAGCCGCTGAATGAGATTGGACGCGGTGACATCGTTGGAGGCCGCCACCGTGCCGCGCTCTTTCAACAGTTTGCGGATGGCTTCGGCTTTGGCAACCGCCTCGGCACGCCCGGCGGCGGCCAGAGCGATTTGCCGGTTGAGCTCAGACAGCTCGTCCTGGGCCAGGGTTGTGGATTCAGAGCGCCCCTGCACCAGGCCGGCCCGGGCGCGGTATTCTTCCACCGCGGCTTCCGATCTGGACACCTCGTTGCGCAGTTGCGCGATCTGTTCAGACAACCAGCCGCTGGCCCGGCGCGTGTCATCGAGCTGCACTTCGCGGGTTGACGTGACATAGAGCTCAGCCAGTGTGTTGGCGACCTCGGCCGCGGTTCTGGGCCGCTTGGAGGAGAACTCCACCTGAATGACCTTCGATTTCACCACCGGAAACGCTTTGAGCTTATCGGCGAACTTATCCAGCACCCGCTGCTCATTTGTCTGCAAACGCGGATCGGAGCTGAGGCCGAGGCCGATCAGCATGGCCTTGACCGGGCCGATATTCGTGGAGCGGGGATCGAACTCAGAGCGTGCCGACAGGTTAAGCGTCTTGGCGACCCGCGCGGCCAGATCACGCGATTCGATCACCTCAACCTGACTGTAAACATCCTGATCGCTGACCGCGCGCGCCCCCCTCACCTGATTCGGACCAAGATCGGGATCTCTGTAGGACGTGGTGGGGGCTTCCAGCAGCACTTTTGCCGTGGCGGTGAATTTCGGCGTTGCGGTTGCCACAAAAAGCACCGCAGCGGCCACAACGCAGAAGATGATGGTGCCCATCAGTTTCTTGCGGTGCCACATGCCTTTAAAGACTGCGCTGAGATCAACTGCAGACGCGCCGCCCGCGTGAGGGTCGGCCGCAAAACCGGGCCCGGCTGGCGGAGGTTGTTGGGCAGAGTAATATGGGTTGTCTGACTGGCTCATCTGCTGGCGAATATCCCTCAAGCGTGCTCGATTAGACATTGACGCCCTTATGGTAACGATTCCCTTAACGAGTTATTTCAGTATGGGATCGCTCACGGCTCTCATTATCCTCTCAATACTGTCTCACAAACGGTCGGTAAGCCTTTCATTAACCATGAATCACTAAGCTCCATCCCATCGTTTTTGCACCCACCGTCAGGTGGCCGCGTTGCGTAAAGGGATTGGTTCAGTGCGAGTGACAAGATTTGTAATTGCCTTGGCTGCGATGGGCGTTCTCACCGGATGTGCGAAGTCCTGGGAGGACTACATGCCCTCCACACCGCCGGAAGGCACCAGCGCCGATCACACCGGCTCCGTCAGCCGCGTTGTGGCAGACGTTGATGGCGTCCTGCCACCCTACGGCTCCAGCGGTGTTGGCAGCGCTTATGAATTCAATCAGGGCTACCAGGTGGGCAGCGGCGACCGCCTCAATGTGCGCGTGTTTGGCCAAGAGGACCTGACCAGTCAATATAGAGTGGACGCGGACGGCAGTATTTCCATGCCGCTGATCCAATCCACCCGGGTGGCCGGCCTCACCTCTCGCCAGGTCGAGCAGGCGCTGACCCGCAAACTGAAAGACGGCTATCTGCGCGATCCCAAAGTGTCCGTTGAGGTGGCCGAGTTCCGTCCCTTCTTCATTTTGGGCGAAGTGCGCAATTCCGGACGCTATCCCTACGTTGCCGGCATGACGGTGCAGAACGCCATCGCCATTGGCGGCGGCTACACCGAGCGCGGCCACCAGGGCCCTGTTCTGATGACCCGTAAAACCGCGGAAGGCACGATTTCCCGGAAGGTTGATGTCACAACCCAAATGTATCCAGGCGACATCATTTATGTGCGTGAGCGCTGGTTCTAGCCTCAACTGGCATTTTGATTGCTCTTGTTCACCGCAGGCAACTCTGGTGAAAGGGAGTGTTCCATCATGACCCGGCCCGTGCGCGTCATCCATTGTTTGCGCTCGCCCGTGGGCGGCCTGTTCCGCCATGTGCGCGATCTGGTCTACGGCCAGGCCGGGCGCGGCATTGAGGTGGGCCTGATTTGCGATGCCAACACCGGCGGTGACGCGGCCCGTGCTGCGCTGGGTGAACTGGAGCGCAGCTGTGCGCTCGGTCTGCTGCGGGTGGATATGGGGCGGCTGCCGGGGCCCGGCGATCTTGCAACCCACCGGATCATCAAAGAGCATGTGCGCGAGTTGGAGCCGCAGATCCTCCACGGCCACGGCGCCAAGGGCGGCGCCTTTGCCCGCCTCAACGCCCGTCCCGACGGACCAAAGGCCATCTACACACCCCATGGCGGCAGCTTGCACTATTCGCCCACCTCGCCTGTGGGGGCAGCGTTCCTCAGCCTTGAACGGCTTTTGAAGCGGCGCACCGCGGGCTTTATCTTCGTGGCCGAGTTTGAACGGGACGCCTTTTGCGCCAAGGCCGGCGCGTTCCGCGCGCCCAGTACGATTGTTCACAACGGGATCAGCGATGATGAGCTGGTGCCGGTGCGCCTTGCGCCTGATGCCGCAGACTTTGTGTTCATGGGCGAATTGCGCCACTTGAAGGGCGTGGATCTGGTGATAAATGCTCTGGCCGAGTTGAACAGATCCCGGCCGGTCAGCGCGGTTTTGGCCGGGACGGGAGCGCTTGAGCGGGATCTTAAGAACCAGACACAACGCGCTGGACTCTCAGACAAAGTCAGATTTCTGGGACTTCAGCCCGCGCGCAAGGCCTTTGCCATGGGAAAGGTGCTGGTTCTGCCCTCCCGCGCCGAATCGTTCCCCTACGCGGTCCTGGAAGGTTTGGGCGCGCACAAGCCGATGATCACCACCCGGGTGGGCGGCATTCCGGAGATGTTCGGCGATGCTGCAGCAAACCTGCTGCCACCGGGCGATGGGCCGGCGCTCACCCGTGCCATGGCCGAGGCGTTGGAGGATGACACACACCTGGTGTCCCAAGCTGAAACGCTGCACCGGCGTGCCGGCAAACTGTTTTCCGCAGAACGCATGGTGGACCGCGTGGCAGAGTTCTACAGCCGCATTTTGCAGGAAAATATGCGCCCTCACCCGGCCGCCCTCACCACTTCGCGTGCAGAAACCTCAGCCTGATTAACCATGAAGACCCTCAAAAGGGGTCCGGGCGGGACGGGACGGTTAACACAGCGTTAATCTGGCACCGAACTTGCCAGCCATGAGCCCATACGCACTTCTTCTGCGAAACCTTAAGGGCTGAGATGCGCAAAGACGAGCAAACGCCACGCAAGCTAGCAGGCTCCGACCTGCTGGAGGCCATTGCCCGCCATGACGGGGCGCCGGCCGCCAGCGGGTGCGCACCTGAGGACATTTCCGAGGAAAGCTGGATCTCGCCCAGCATCATCGGGGTGGCCATGCGCACCGTGGAAGGTCTTACCGTTGCCCTCATCGGTGCGCTCATCTGGCTTGTCTATGTCCAGGAGCTCACCGTTCACTCTGCGCTCTACTTCATCAGCGCCTCGGCCGTGTCGGCCCTTGCGGTGCCGGGTGTGTTCAGCCTGGGCAAACTCTATTCGGTCAACGCGCTGCTGCGCCCGTTTGAGAACGGCCCGCGGCTTTTGCTGGGTTGGTCGGTGTTTTTCGCCGCCCTCACCGTTCTGGTGTTTTTCTCCAAGCTCGGCGCCACCTATTCGCGGGTCTGGCTGGGCAGCTGGTACGTGCTGGGCTTTGGCGGCATTCTGCTGTTGCGCGGGCTGGCGGCCAAACTGGTGCGGCGCTGGAACACGGACAACCGGCTGAACCGGCAGGCCGTGATCGTGGGGGGCGGCCCGGAAGCCGGCGAACTGATTGAAGCCATCAACGCCACGCCCAATATCGACGTGAGCATTGTGGGCCTCTTCGATGACCGCGATGATGCCCGCTCACCGGCGGCCATTGCCGGTTACCGCAAGCTTGGCAATGTGGACCAATTGGTGGAGTTTGCCCGCTGGAAGCGCATTGACCTGTTGATCATGGCCCTGCCCTTGTCCGCGGAAGGCCGGTTGGCCGAGCTCACCCGCAAATTGTGGATCTTGCCCGTGGACATCCGGCTGAGCGCCTATACGCAAAAGCTCCGCTTCCGCCCGCGGGCCTATTCCTATATCGGCAACATTCCCTTCTTCGATGTGTTCGACCGGCCCCTGTCGGACTGGGACTGGGTTCTGAAGAACCTGGAAGACAAGGTGATTACGGCCGCCGCCCTGGTGCTGCTGGCCCCTGTCATGGCGCTGATTGCCCTGGCTGTGAAACTCGACAGCCGCGGGCCGGTGCTGTTCAAGCAGAAGCGCTATGGCTTCAACAACGAGCTGATCGAGGTCTACAAGTTCCGCTCCATGTTCCAGGACCAGACCGATCACGAGGCCTCCAAGCTGGTGACCAAGGATGATCCGCGCGTCACCCGGGTGGGCCGCTGGATCCGTGCCACCAGCATGGACGAGTTGCCTCAGCTGTTTAACGTGATGAAGGGCGAGCTTTCGCTGGTGGGCCCGCGCCCGCACGCCACCCAGGCCAAGGCGGAAAACAAGCTCTACGGGGATGTGGTTGAGGGCTATTTTGCCCGCCACCGGGTGAAGCCCGGCATCACCGGTTGGGCCCAGGTGAACGGTTGGCGGGGCGAAACCGACACAAAACTTAAAATTTTACGCCGTTTGGAGCACGATCTTTACTATATCGAAAACTGGTCCGTCATATTTGATCTGTACATTTTGGCGCGCACCCCGTTTGCGCTCTTCAAGACGGAACAGGCCTATTGACCAGCCTTGACGGCATTCAGTCTCCGCCCGCATCTCACGCTGCTCCCGCGGCGCGCCGGTCGCCTATTGACTGGCAGGTGCTTTTAAACATCAGCGTGGCGCTGATGATGGCGCTGAGTTCCATCGTCCTGATCGAGCCGGCGCCTTACGAGTTTCTCTTTACGGTCACCCTTCTGATCTTCCTGGTGGGCGGGGGGCGGATCCCTGTTATCCTGCTGCCTTTGCTGGTGCTTGCGATCCTCTACACAGCGGGCGGCTTCTTGAGCCTGATGCCCCATCTGGGCAACAAGAAAGCGGTCATCTTCACCCTCGTTTCGGCCTATCTCCTGATCACGGCGGTGTTCTTTGCCTGCTATGTGAGCGAGCAGACCGAACGGCGCCTGGCAATCATTCAGAACGGCTATATCTTTGCCGCCGTGATCGCCTCGGTGGCCGGCATTCTGGGCTATTTCAATGTGGCCGGCCTCGGCGAGGTGTTCACCCTGCACGACCGGGCGTCCGGCACCACCAAGGACCCCAACGTGCTGGGCACCTTTCTGGTGCCGCCCCTGGTGTTTGTGCTGCTGCGGTTCATCAATGGCGGTCCGGCCGCAAGCCCCTTCACCTTGGTCCTGATCCTTTTGTTCTCCGGCACCATTCTGCTCTGTTTCTCCCGCGGCGCCTGGGCCAACACGGCAGGCTCCGTTGGGTTGTTGATGGTGCTGTTGTTCGTGGCCACCTCGTCCAACACCCTGCGCTGGCGGGTGCTGATCCTGGGCACCGCCGCCATCTTGGCCCTGGCCGTGGGGCTGTCAGTCGCGCTCTCCATTGACGGGGTGCGCGAGGCCTTCCTGGACCGCTTCGCCCTGCAAAAGGAATATGACCTCGGCGAGACCGGACGGTTCGGCAACCAGATCCGCTCCATCCCGCTCCTGCTCGACAGCCCGAACGGACTTGGGCCGTTGCAGTTTGGCCCGCTGTTCGGCGAAGATCCCCACAATTCGTTCATCAACGCCTTCTCGTCTTACGGCTGGCTCGGCGGCATCAGCTATCTGGTGCTGATCATTGCCACCTGGGTGATCGGCTGGCGCCTGGTGTTCATGGCCACCCCCTGGCAGACCATGTCCATCGCCGTGTGGTGCCCCACTTTTTTCACAACTCTTCAGGGCGTTCAGATCGATACGGACCATTGGCGTCACCTGTTCCTGCTCATTGGCCTCACCTGGGGTCTGTTCGCCGCCTCGATCGACTATCAGCGGCGCCATCGCCCACACCTATCCCACAGTCAGTGATTGCAACTCAGGCGGCGGCAGGCCACAATGCAGGAGCCCGGCGCGCCCTGAGCATTGCGCCCAGACCATTCACACGTTTGGAGATGATCAGGTGATCCGTAAGTTTTTCAGCTGGCTGGAGAACTGCACCGAGCCCTTTCCGGGGGCGGAGGCCCAAAAGCCGCCCACCACGTTCGCGGCCTTCATCATCTTTTACGCAAAACCCTTCTGGCCGCTGATCCTGGCCAGCTCTCTGTTCGCCACGGTGGTGGCCATCATTGAGGTGTTGCTGTTCAGCTTTGTGGGCTCGCTGGTGGACTGGCTCACCACGTCCGACCGGACCACCTTCTGGGAGACCCACAAGACCCTGCTGATCTGGATGAGCGTTCTGGTGCTCATCATCCTGCCGGTGTTGAAGCTGATCTACGAGGCGGTGGTTCACCAGGGGCTTTTGGGCAATTTCGCCATGCGCATCCGCTGGGATGCCCACCGCTACCTGCTGCGCCAATCCATGGAGTTCTTTCAGAACGATCTCGCCGGCAGGGTCGCCACCAAGATGATGCAGACGGCGCTCGGCGTGCGCGACGTGGTGATGAAGATCACTGAAGTGCTGCTCTATGTGGCGGTCTACTTCACTGCCGCTGTGGTGCTGTTTGCCACCAGCGATTTGCGCCTCACCGCCCCGATGATCGGCTGGCTGATCGGCTACCTCATCGTGCTGCGTTACTTCGTGCCGCGCCTCAGCCGGGTTTCCATGGAGCAGGCCGACCACCGCTCGGTGGTGACCGGCCGGGTGGTGGACAGCTACTCCAACATTTCCACCGTGAAGATGTTCGCCAAAGCGGCGCGCGAAGATGCCTATATCCGCGAGGGCATGGAAGGCTTTCTGGGCAACGTTTATGTGCAGATGCGCCTGTCCACCGTGCTCACGGTGACGTTGAACGCCCTCAACAGCCTGCTCCTGTTCTCGGTCGCCGCCACCTCCATCTGGCTGTGGTCCATCGATGCGGTCACAACAGGCGCCATTGCCCTTGCGCTTGGCCTGGTGCTCCGCCTGCAAGGCATGTCCCAGTGGATCCTGTGGGAGGTCTGGACCCTGTTTGAGAACATTGGCGTGGTCCAGGACGGTATTCAGACCATCGCGCTGGAGCGCAAGGTGGTCGACGCGCCGGGCGCCAAGCCGCTTCAGGTCACCGACGGCAAGATCGCCTATGAGCACATTGCGTTTAACTACGGCAAGGACCGCGCGGATGTGGGCCAGGGCGTGATCGAGCAGTTTTCGCTCACCGTGAAGCCCGGCGAGAAGATCGGGCTTGTGGGACGCTCCGGTGCCGGCAAATCCACCCTCGTCTCGCTTCTGCTCCGCTTCTACGACCTTGAGGACGGACACATCGCGGTTGACGGCCAGGACATTGCCCAAGTGACCCAGGAGAGCCTGCGCAGCCAGATTGGCATGGTGACGCAAGACACCTCCCTGCTCCACCGCTCGGTATTGGACAATATCCGCTACGGCCGGCCCGAGGCGCCTATGGACGCGGTGATTGCCGCGGCCCGCAAAGCCCAGGCCCATCAGTTTATCGAAGAACTGGAAGACGCCACAGGCCGCAAAGGCTACGACGCCCATGTGGGCGAGCGCGGCGTGAAGCTTTCCGGCGGCCAGCGCCAGCGCATTGCCATCGCCCGGGTGCTGCTCAAAGACGCCCCCATCCTGATCCTGGACGAGGCCACCAGCGCGCTCGACAGTGAGGTTGAAGCGGCGATCCAGGACAGCCTGATGAGCCTTATGGACGGCAAGACCGTGATCGCCATCGCCCACCGGCTCTCCACCATCGCGGCCATGGACCGGCTGGTGGTGATGGACGCCGGCAAGATCATCGAAGAGGGCACCCACGAAGAGCTTCTGGCCCGTGGCGGGCTTTACGCCGATCTTTGGGCCCGCCAGTCGGGCGGCTTTCTGGCAGAGGGCGATGAGGCCGTGGCCGGCGCGGCGGCCGGCTGACAGAAAGGCCTTAAAGGCCTGTTTGGGTGTAGATTTCTTGATTTTCGCAGTCCCCGGCATGTCTGTTCCTCCTGGTGGATAATGAGAACATATAGCGAACAAAAACACTCGAGTCAAGGACTATTTTCAAGATATTTTTCCGCCATTTGGTGGCATCCAACCCCAAAACCCACAAAATTGCCCAGCAAGGCGCACGAAATCTCCTGATTTTTGTGGAACATTTCCCGCCATACGCCGGACGGTTCCGGCACCCGCCTCCCCTCCGGCCCGGGGCTGAGCCAGGAGGCACACCCCGGTCGATGAGCGAGGTGGGACCTAGAAGGAAAGGAGACAGAAATGTTGAATTCCGCACACACACTCACCCTTGCCCTCCTCCTGGCCGCAGCGCCCACCGCGCTCAGCGCCCAAACCGCTGAGACGACCCAGCCCACCCAGCCACCCGTGGCCGAGGTTCAGGCCAAGGACGATGCCGAAGCGCCGGCCAAGCCGGTTCAAGGCCAAATCACCACCCAGAGCGAGAACACCGTTCTGGCCAGCAACCTGATCGGTGCGGCGGTGAAATCGCCGGGCAACGAGACCATCGGCGAGATCAATGATGTGATCGTCACCACTGATGGCGCCGTGGAAGGCGTTGTCATCGGCGTAGGCGGTTTCCTGGGTCTTGGCGAAAAGGACGTGGCCATTGAACTGGCGGCCATCTCGCTGGAGACCACCCAGAGCGGCCGGGCCACATTCGTGCTCAACGCCACCCGGGAGGATCTGGAAGCTGCTCCAGGCTTCAAGACGGCCGAGCAGCAGGTGGCCGAACAGCGTTTGGAGGATCTGGCCAAGCAACAGGAGAACAGCCAGACACAGGGCGTCACTCCGCCGGCCCAGTCTCAAAGCCAGTGAAGGTGTGAAAGCTCAAACGCTTAGCGGGTCGCTTGCAGCTTTTGCATAAAGACGACCGGGAGCGCGATGCCCTGGCCCACATCCATGGTGCCGCGCCCGGTCTCTCCATAGCCCATGGCGGCGTAGAGGGGCACGGCGTTGATATTCGCCCGGACGGTGAAGCGCTCATACCCGGCGTTAACCGCGCGTTGTTCCACCTCGGCCACCAGGCGCCGGCCCAGCCCCAGACGGGCACGGGCCGGTGAGACAAACACCTTGCGGATGCGTGCCACTGTTGGGCCCGCCTCCTGCCAGCCCGCCGTTCCCACCAGAACGCCGTCTGCGGTCTCCGCCAGCTGCAAATTGGCCCCCTTCAGCTCGTCCTCATACTCAGCCGAGGCGATGTAGGCGAGATGGCCGGCAATCTGCCCGCCGCTGTGCTCGGCCTGCGCCAGTTCGGCAAATGAGCGGATGTGAAGCGCGCGCACGCGAATGAGATCGCTCTCAGCATACGGGCGGAACCTGATCTCCATTTGAACTAGCCCAGCAGCTGGGGGTCAAACGGGCACTTGGTGAGGTTCTCATAGCCGGTTTCGGTGACCAGGATCTGGTCCTCCAGCTTGATCCCCTCCTTGCCGCCCACCACGCCGATATAGGCTTCAACGCACAACATCATGCCCGCTTCCAGAACGCCCGGATAGGCGCGTTCCAAATGGTCTTGCGGGTATTTGATGGCGGGCCACTCATCACAGATCCCCACCCCGTGAAACTTGGAGCCGTATTTCAGGTCCACAAACTCCTCATCCAGCATATGCCCGCCGAAGGTCAGCTCTTCGAAGCTCACGCCCGGCCTGACCATCTCCATATTGGTCATGATATGCTCATGCGCCACCGCATGCAGGCGTTTCTGCTCGTTGGTGGGCACCCCGTCGCCGATGAACCAGGAGCGCGAAATGTCGGCGCACATGCCATAGCAGCCGATCAGGTCCGTGTCCCACGCCACGATTTCGTTGTTCTGGATGATCCGGGGACCGCACTCCTGGAACCAGGGATTGGTGCGCGGACCGGACGACAGGATCCGGGTTTCGATCCACTCTCCCCCTCGGCGGATATTGGCCTTGTGCAATTCAGCCCAAACATCGTTTTCGGTCACGCCCGGCGCGCACGCCTGGCGCATCTCCGCAACCGCCTGCTCGCAGGCATGCATGGCGCAGCGCATGGCCTTGATCTCATCAGGCCCCTTAACGGCGCGGGCCCGCTCGGTGAGCTCCTCGCCCTCCTCCACCGCGATTCCTGAGCTCTCCAGAGCCCGCAGGCCGGCAATCTGGATCTTGTCGACCCCCAGCCGCCGATTGCCGCCCGCCCGTTCGCGCAGCAAGTCATCCACCTGGCGGGCAAACGCGTCCGCCTTCTCCTCGGTTCTGTCCCCGGTTGCAAAATAGAAGAACGAGGCCCCTGCCCGCACTTCCTTCACCAGCGGCGCATACTCAGACAGATAGGCAAGCCCCCCATACTCCCACAGCACCATGTGCCCATCGGCGGTGAGCAACACCGCGCGGAACGGGTTATGCGCGTTCCAGAGCTGCATGTGGGTGGTGTCGGTGGCATAGCGGATGTTGAGCGGGTCAAACAAAAGGACGCCGGCCCAGTCGCGCTCAACGATGTGGTCCACCAGCCGCTGCCAGCGGAAACGGCGCATCTCCTGAAGATCGGGACACGCCAGCCCGGCCTCAGCCCATTCCGCATAGGCAAGCGGGGTCGGACCGATCTCCACGCGGTCATTGTCGTCGGGCGTGTTGTCCGGACGCCGCCGGGCCGGATCAATCTTCGGGTTCGATATGGAGTGCGCAGAAACGGTCATGAAACCCGCTTAGCATGAACCAGGCTGATGTGGGAAACCCTCTAGCGGCGATGGTGAGAAATTTGCACCCCTCCACGCCCCACCCTCGCCAAGGAGCCGCTGAGATGGCAGACTGTGCGGCAAAAGGAGCCCCCGTCCTCATGTCGGACCGCAGGACCGCCGAAGCTGAAGTCGCCTACAATGCCCTGAAGCAGGCCGAGCCCGGCCTTCCGGCCAGCTGGTACTATGACCGCGACCATCACGCGCGCGAGATGAAGACCCTGTGGCGCCGCAATTGGCTGTATGTCTGCCGGTCCGATGCCTTGGCGAAACCCTTGAGCTACCGCACAGTCGAATTCGGCGACCAGAACATCGTGATCGTGCGCGCTTCAGACGGCGGGCTGAACGCCTTCCACAATGCGTGCCGCCACCGCGGCTCGCTCCTGTGCACCCAGCCGTCCGGAGAGCTGTCCTCAAAGCTGCTGGTCTGCCCCTATCATCAATGGTCCTACGGCGCGGAGGATGGCCGGCTGGTGCGCACCACGTCTTTCGCCGAGCCGGCCGGGTTCAACAAGGCGGACTACCCCCTGTTTCAGGTGGCGTGCGCGCACTGGCGCGGCTGCGTCTTCATCAATCTGGATGAGAGCGCCCGCTTTGACCCGGAAGACGTCTTCACCAGATCCGCGGGCGCCTTCCAGAACTTCCCCCTGGAGACCATGGTAACGGGCCACACCTGGAGCACCGTCATCGGCTGCAACTGGAAGACGTTCTGGGAGAATTTCAACGAATGTCTCCACTGCCCCAATGTGCACCCGGAGCTGGTGGAGCTGGTGCCCCTCTTCACGCGGCGCATCATCAACCCCAAGGATGTGCCCGACTGGCCGGAAACAGAAGACAGCCCGGACCCGAAGTTTCGCGGCGGCATGCGCCCAGGCGGCGAGACCTGGTCATCGGACGGCAAGGCGCAAGGCCATGTAATGGCCAGCCTGTCAGCGGAGGATCTGGAACGCGGCCACATCTATTGCTCCGTCTGGCCGAACGTCTTCATCGGCGGCTTTCCGGACCATGTGCGCATTGTCAGCATGCGCCCGCTGGGCGCCGAGCAGACAGAGCTGACCGCGCAGTGGCTGTTTGAGCCGGAGACCTTGAGCGCAGGCGACTACGACATGGCCAATGTGGTGGACTTCGGAAAGCTGGTGATGGAACAGGATGCCGCGGCCTGCGAGCTCAACCAGAGGGGCCTTCATGCAGCCCCGCTTGAGCAAGGGGTGCTGATGCCGGAGGAGTATATCCTCCACCGCTTTCACAACTGGGTCAGGGACGGGGTTGCGGAGAGTTAGCAGTACGCCTCTGCACTGCTCGCTGAGCGGGAGCCTCTATGCTGCTTCAGGCGATCGGACCTATGGCCGCTCAGGAAACACCGTCGGCACATCGCCGGCGTGCCACTTGGGGTACTTCTTGAAGATCGCCTCAAAGGCGGCCGACGTCAGAAACGCCTCCAGCCACGCGATCAGATGCGGCCAGGGCTGTGCATCAAACCAGACCCGGTCCACATTGGCGAACTGGCGCACAAACGGCGCGATTGCCATGTCCGCCAGGCTGGGCCTCGCCCCGAACAGATAAGCCCGTGTTGCGAGCCGCTCGTTGAGCTGCAGCAAAAACGCCGCGCCCTTGGCCCGCTCCGACAGGGGATCGGCCCCCTCATAGCGGGCGGCATACTTATAGCGATCCAACGCCGTTTTGAACGGCCCGTCGCATGCGCTGATCAGGGCGTCCATTTCTTTGGCGCTGCCCTCGTCCGGATCAAGCCAGCCGTCCGGATCGTTCTGGGCCAGCGCCCACTGCATGACCTCAAGGCTCTGCTCGATCGCGGTGCCCGCCGGTGTGACCACAACCGGAACCGTGCCCTTGGGCGAGGCACAGAGAAACTCCGGCGCCTTGTCCTTCAAGACGATCTCGCGCAGTTCACACCTCACCCCGCTGGCCAGAAGAGCCAGCCGGGCGCGCATGGCATAAGGGCAGCGGCGAAAGCTATAGAGGGTCGGCAGGGCGGTCTGAGCAGCCTCACTCATCGCTCTGTCTTTTCGCGGTGAGCGGCTGCTGGCTCAGCTCTGAGGCGCCCTCCGCTTTGGTGTGCAACCATCCGGTGACCGGAAGCAGGATCATGTTGGGCACCAGCAGGGAACACAACATGGCGAATTTGTTGAAGAACCCGGTGGTGACCACCCGGCGCTTGCGCAGGAAGCCCTGATAGCCGATCCGGGCCACCGCCTCTGCAGACATGGGGATGGAGTATTTCATCAACACCGAACGTTCCATGCCGGCACGTTTGTGAAAACCGGTGCGGGTGACCCCCGGAGCCACCGCCGTGACCTGAACACCAGAGCCTTTCAACTCCGCCGACAATGCCTCGGTGAACCGCAGAATATAGGCTTTCGAGGCATAATAGACCGACATGTTCGGCCCCGGCAGGCTGCCCGCCACCGAGGTCACATTGATGATCCCGCCGTTGCCGCGCGCAGCCATCTGGCGGCCAAAGATCACAGAAAGCTCAGTGAGCGCGGTGATGTTGAGATTGATCATGCCGACCTGCTCGTCCACATCCAGCGCCAAGGTCTTTCCCATCAGGCCAAATCCGGCATTGTTCACCAGCAGCTCCGGCGCCAGCCCCAGCGCCTCGATCTGAGCGCTCAGAGCGCCCGCCGCGCCGGACCGGCTCAGATCCAAGCCAATGCACTCAGGCTCTGGTGCACCTTGGGCGGTAAGATCACGCGCCACCCGTGTCAATTCATCGGCCGTGCGGGCCACAAGCACAAGGCGATAGCCATCGCGCGCCAGTTCGTGCGCAAACGCTTCGCCAATTCCGCCAGATGCCCCTGTAATCAGGGCGACGGGTTGTTGGTCAGACTCTAGGTTCATACTATCTCAGCTTCTCACCGCCCTGCCCTTACCTATATCCTGGTTAAGATTTCGCTGCAAATTCAAGCCAGATAGCGCAGAAATGGAAAGGCTGCGAGCATTCGTCCCAGTGCCATTCTCATTTCGGTCACCAAATTGTGGAGAAACAAACCTGCCAATTGCGGGTAATGTTGTCTGAGCGGGCATACCCATGGGTTGAGGCAAGAATGGATCGTTCCATGTACAGGAGATTTTTGTGGTGCTTAGGGGTCGCGGGTCTGATAGCGGGCCCGGCTCACAGCCAGACATCGCTGGTGCCCATCGCACAACAGGCCCAAGGCGTGTGGGCCGATGAAAATGGGGATTCCAACATCAGGATCGCCCCCTGCAGCTCTGGGCTGTGCGGAAAAGTGATCTGGCTCAAAAATCCCAATGACAAGAGCGGCCAGCCAAAAACCGATTCGAAGAACCCGGACGAAACCTTGCGCGCACGCCCCCTCATCGGCCTCACCATCATCGCCGGCTTAAAGCTCGACGAAGACGCCACCAGCTTGAAGGGCCGGGTCTACAATGCAGACGACGGCAAAGTCTATGACCTCTACCTCAGCCCGAAGGGCACGACCATGAAGGTTAAAGGTTGTCTCTTCGGGGTCTTGTGCGATACCCAAATATGGACGCGTGTGCGCTGAATTGCTTATGAAACAGTCTCGCGAACTTGTCAGGAGGGGGCGCTTGTTGACACTGAGAAAGCAGCTCGGGCGGCGTATTGGTATTGCCCTCAGTCTTGTGATCTTGTCCTTGGGCGCAGGCGCCAGTGCCGCAGAAGACAAAGAGCCCACAATCTACGACAGCCAGGTGCTGAAGCGGATGGAGTTTTCCGACAGCCAGCGGGTGGTGGTGGAGCAGATCATGCAGGAATCGGGAGCCGTCATGGCGCAGATCTTCCAAAAGTACGGCATCGACCCCCATGCCAAGCCCGATTTCGACAAGCTGATGGCCGCCCGCCACGAACTTCAGGAATTGGAAGCGCTGCAGAAACGACGGATGAAGGCCGTGCTGTCCCGCCAGCAGTTCAAGTATTACCTTGGCCTGCTCCAGATCACCGCCTCCAACGTGGTCCGAGCCACACGCAACAAGCCGTAAAAGACGGGGGCCAGCGAGGCGTTGACGCAACAATCACCGGTTACCGGCTTTCGAGCCAAGCGCATTTCCAGCTCCGCATCTGCGATTGCCGGCCTATGCGTGCGCCATCCGCTGGCCACCCTCTATGCGTTTGTGACGGCCGCGCTTTTAAGCGCCCTATTGGCCGCATTTCAGCTGAGAGTCGACACCGACCCCTCCTTGATGATCAGCAACGATCTGCCGGCGGCCAGCGCTTATCAGAAGTTCATCGCGCAGTTTCCCGTTCTCGATGACACGTTCCTGGTGATCATTGATGCCGAAGACCCTGAGACCGGGCAGCGCGCAGCCGGCAGAATGGCCAATGCCATGGCGGCACGCAAAGACCTGTTCAGCGATGTCTTCGCCCCCGGCAACGGCCCCTATTTTCAGCAATATGGCGTGCTCTACCTGCCCGTGCCCGCCGTTGAGAAGCTGGCCGCGGACATCAAACAGATGGCCCCCCTCTTCAACGCCATGAGCTTGCAGCCCGATCTTGGCGGGCTGGACGATCTCTTCAAGCAGATTGCTCCGGTGGCCGAAATCGGCCGCGCACCGGACGAGGTGGCCATCCTCTTGAACAACATGGCCAAGACGGTCGAAAGCGCACAAGCCGGTACCGCTCAACCGTTGGACTGGGCCAGCATCGGAAGCACCGGACCAGCCCCTACCCAAACCCGCTGGTATGTGTTCGCAAAGCCGGTGCTCGATTTCTCCGCCTTGGATGCCGCAGGCCCTCCGCTCGCCGAAGCGCGCAGGCTCATGGCCGAGATCAACAAGAGCGGGACAGCCATCAAAGCCCAGCTCACCGGCGATGCGGTGCTCGATGCCGAAGAGTTTGAATCCGTCACCACCGGCGCGGCCCTGGCCGGCATCACCTCGTTTACCCTGGTGACGCTCACGGTGCTGATCGGCCTGCCCGCGCTTCTGCTGGTGGTGCCCGCTTTGGCGCTGATCGTGCTGGGCCTTTTGATCACCGCCGGGTTCGCCGCCCTCACCGTGGGCTATCTGAACATGATCTCTGTGGCCTTTGCGGTGCTCTTCATCGGGCTGGGGGTGGATTACGCGGTGCACGTGGTTCTGCGCTTTGCCGAACAGCGCGCCAAAGGTGATGAGCCAGGGGACGCGGCCATTGCCGCGGTGCGCCACACAAGCCCGGCTCTGGCCTTGTGCACGCTCACCACATCCTTGGCCTTCCTCACCTTCACGCTCACCGACTTTGTGGGCATGGCCCAGCTCGGGATCATCTCTGCGGCCGGCGTTACCATTGCCTTCCTGTGCGCCATCACGTTGATCCCGGCCATTTTGAGCCTCTTGCCTGTGCCGCGCTACAAGCTGGTGCGGAAGTTTGCCGAGCACAATGATCCAGAGCGCAGGCGCTTCTGGCGTCCGGGCCCCGCCACACGCCGCGGCGTAACGGTGGCGCTTCTGGCGCTGGCCGGGGTTTCGTTGGTCCTGCTGCCGCAAGCGCGCTTTGACAGCGATCCGCTCAATCTGAAAGATCCCGCCTCGCCGGGCATGCGTGCGCTTGCCTCCCTGGAAGAACGCCTTTCCGGCCAGATCTATGCCGTCCACCTTGTGGCAGAACCCGGCGCAGCCTTCCAGGAAGCGGCAGAAAAGCTGAAAGGCCTGCCCGAAGTTGCCAGCGTGCGCACCCTGAACGATGTGATGCCGAAAAACCAACAGGCCAAGATCGATGCGCTCACGCCGCTGGCCACCACGCTGCCCACGGAGATCCTGCCGTCCAGCCCCATGAGCGACGAGGAACGGGTGGACTATCTGAAAGCCATTCTCGCCTCGATCAGGCAAATCGCAGAGGCCAAGGACGCCGCGGCGGCCATCACCGGCGCAGCGGCCGAGCTCCAGGGCCAGTTGGAGCGCTTTCTGGCGGACCGCGCAACCACGCCCGGAGCATCGGCCGGCCTGGAACAAGCCCTTGTTCAACGCTTTGAACCATTCTTCACCCGCATCCGCCAGGTCGTCACCCTTGAGCCGGTGACGCCGGAAACGATCGCATCGGGGTTTCGGGATCGCTATGTGACCAAGGACGGGCTCTGGCGCCTGGAGGTCCTGCCGAAGGGCAACATGCGCAACGCCGACGAGCTCGACCGCTTCGTTGCCGCAGTCACGGCCGCTGAGCGGCAGGTGACCGGGGCACCCGTCGACATCAAAGAGGCGGCCGAAGTCGTGGCCTCCGCCGTGGTGCTCACCTATGGCGCCACGTTCGCGATCATCATTGTGCTGCTAACGCCGGTTCTGCGCCGGGTGCGGGATGTGGCCTTGGTGCTGGCGCCCATCATGATGGCCGGCTTTTTGATGGTGGGCTACACCGTGGTTACCGGTTCAGCCTTCAACTTCGCCAATGTTATCGTGTTGCCGCTCCTTCTGGGTCTAGGCGTCGACAGCGCCATTCACTATGTGATGCGCGCAAAGGCAGAAGCTGCGGGCGAGCCCGTCTCTGCCACCTGGACCCCGCGGGCGGTGCTAATCTCCGCCTTCACCACCATGGGCTCCTTCGGCACATTGTGGCTGTCGTCCCATTTGGGCCTGGCCAGTATGGGTGAATTGCTCTGTATTGCGGTGTTGTTCACGCTGCTCTGCACGCTTGTGGTGCTGCCCCAGCTGATCGACTGGCTTTCCCCGGCGCGCCGCCAAATTCATGGTTAACACCATCTTAAATCTTGCCCGCCTAAATCAGACAGATGTCGAGAGATCTGGGTGGCGGGGTAAGGACGATTCGCAACATTGCCTGTTTCAAAGTGTGGGCGCTCAAGCTTTTGTTGGTCCTGGCCACAACAGCAGGTCTGGTCCTACCCGCTTCCGCCAACACACTGCGTTTGGTGGAAACCTACGGGGCCTATTGCAACGATGTCTATTTCGGCTCTGACGGCGGCGGCATTGGCGGATGCATAGATGTGGCGGCCCTGCTCTCCAACGATGTCTACATGGCGGTCGGGGCCTATCAGGCGGGACCTGAATCCAAATCTTCCTCAAAGTTCGCCCGCGATCCGCTGAACGACCGGGGCAAGCTGGTGGCCCGGATCGGCAAGCTGGTCGAGCTTGGCGTCTTTGAGGCGACCGCCACGGTGAGGTTCGGGGCCCATGGCGGCTTTGTGGACGATTTCACCCACGATGTGCGCAAGGCGCTGCACGACATTTTCGGCTCCAACACCAGGGCCCAACGGGGCAACCACGGCCTCAAAGGCATAATCGGGGCTTCCGGCCACATTTGGGATAATTTGGAGCTGCGCCGGCTCGCAGGCACCAAGGCCACGCTCACCCCGTACATGCACGGCTCGCTGGGCACCGACAATGTGGAATTCGGCGGCGGACTGATGCTGGGGTTTCAGCCCACCTATGCCAGCCGCACCCTGCCGCTCATGGAACCTCAGTCGGGCGCCTATGCCCCCTTCTTCGGCGATGACGGTCTTGGGTTCTTTGTGGCCATGCGTGCGATCGCCCATGACAGCCTCTATGCCAGCCGGGCAAAAGAGGTTCTGGGCGAGGTCGGGTTTGTGGCCCAGTTCACCGTGGCTGATGTGATGCGCGCCACTGTGTTGGCGTCCTGCACCTCCAAGCCCTATGACGGCGCGCTTGATCCCGACTGCAAGGCAACGGTCCGCGTCGGCATCCTCTGGTAAGCCCCCTCTAAAGACCCAGCAGCGCGGACCAGAACCGCCTGACCCTTCCCGGCGCGCCCAGTTTCGCGGCTGAGGCCTGTCCGCCCGCAGCCAGACGGCGGCACAGGGGCCGGTCCTCCAGCAGTGCGCAAATCGCAGCCTTCCAGGCCTCAGGACCAGATCCAACCAGCCGGCCATTGGCCCCATCTTCGATCAGCTCCTCAAAAGGCCCCACGGCGCTGTAGAGCCCGGCAGCCCCGCAGGCGGCATGGTCGAGCAGCCGGGTGCCAGACCGGGCCAGATTGAACGGCGTGGGCGCAAGCGGCGCCAGGCCAATGTGAAAGCGCGCGGCAGCAAGTGTGCTGCGATAGAGAGCCCAGCCTTGCGGTTCATGATGGGTGCACTGGGAAAGCTTGAGCGCCCGCGGCACTTGGCGCCCCAGAAACGTGGTCAAGTGCAGGCGCGCGTGCGCTGACAGCAGCTCGGCAAGGATCCCGCTCAATCGATCAAGATCGCTTCGGTGCGAGGCCGTGCCGCAAAACACCAGTCTCACAGGCCCCTGCCGCTCATCATGATGATCAAGCGGCGCCAAAGCATGGATCAGCGCCGGCGCCAAGATGTGGGTCTCATGCTCCGGAAAATGCGCAAGGATGCGTGGTGACGGCGAAACCACCGCAATGGTGCGCGCGCGGAGCTGTTGATCAAACGCCTCCGCCAGGCGCCTCAGACGGCCAAGATAGGCCGCCTTGAGACCTTGCTCACCGTCAAGGCTCCACACGTCATCATCAATGAAGTAGATCACCGTAAGCTCAGGCCGTTCGGCCAGAATGCGCCGGGTGGCCGCCGACCAGTGGCGCATGACGATCAGCTTGTCTTGGGCTAGGAACACGTTGGGCTCAACGCGTCGGATGGCGCCATCCTCCAGATGGGGTGCCATGGCGCTTGCGAAGTAGAGCGAGGTGGTGGGCGTTTCCGGACGCGGCTCACCTGGCACCAGGCCCGCCAAGACACCCGGCAAGCCCATCGGCTAAACCGCGATATTGTCGATGAGGCGCGTCTTGCCGAGAGACGCTGCGGCCAACAGGCGGATGGGCTCATCGCTGGTGCCCATCAGCTTCTTCAGGGTTTCCGCGTTGCGCGCCTCCACATAGTCGACCCGGAAGCTCGCCTTGTTCAGGGCCCGCCGGGCCTTGCGCAGGCAGGTCTCCACGTCCCCGCTCACCCGAAGGGCCTCGGCGGTCTCTTGCAGGGTCTTGTGCATGAGCGGTGCCACCACGCGCTCATAATCACTCAGATACGCATTGCGCGACGACATGGCGAGGCCGTCCTCGTGGCGGATGGTGGGCGCGCCGACGATCTTGGTGGGGATGTCGAGATCGGCGGCCATGCGCGTCACCGTCATCAGCTGCTGATAGTCCTTCTCGCCGAACACGGCAAAGTCACATCCCGCCTGGATCAACAGCTTGGCCACTACGGTTGCCACCCCTGTGAAGAAGTGCGGGCGGTGCTTGTCCTCAAGCTCCACGGCCGCCGGGCCTTTCACGGAGACCGAGGTGGCAAAGCCGTCCGGATACATCTCCTCACCGGACGGCACGAAGACCAGATTGGCCTTCCTCGAGCTGAGTTTGGAAAGATCGCCCGCCAGATCGCGCGGATAGGTGGTCAGATCTTCACCGGCGGCAAACTGGGTGGGATTGATGAAAATCGACACAACCGTGCGGTCCGCCAGCTGGTTGGCATGGTCCACCAGGCTCAGGTGCCCCTCGTGAAGCGCGCCCATGGTGGGCACCAGCGCGACCTTGAGCTTATCCCGGCGCCACCGGGCCACCCGTTGGCGCAGCTCCTTCACCGTGGGGGCTTGTGCTAGCTGCTTGCTCATATCCCGCTCTCGTCACTCCCCCAATCCTTTACCGCTCTGCCGGCAAAAAGCAAATCTCCTAAAACCGCCTTGTGGTGTTTTAAGACGGGCGCCCTGCCGGCTGCAACGGAGCTGAATCTGCTCCTATGATTAAAAGAGGATTAGCGGAAAAGCCTCCATAAACCACCTGCTTACCATGACAAAAACGGCGCCCTGACCCCGGTTTCAACCCGGCAGCAACGGGCCTGCGCGGCCTCGCCTTGGGCAGCAAGCAAGGGTCCGAAACGGTCTCATCAGTTCGCCCGGATATCATGGTAACCATCTGTTTTTATGTCACTTATTTGGTTTGCTTCAGACGCACTCACCGTGGCCGCCAAAGCGCGTGCCGAAACGCTTTCATAGCCTGCGATGCACCTCGCCGTTGCACGCTCCTCACCACAATCGGGGCAGCTTTAGATTCCGTCACAGACAGGCTGACTGAAACATTTCTGAGCTCAACTGATTTAGCCGATTTTAGCACTTTTCTCCTACCTTCAGGTCTCCAGGGGTCGAACCGAAGTAATGGGTCAAGGTTATGATGTTTAACAGTGGGGCTGCCCTCCAAGCGCCACCGCCGCAAGAAGAAGAATTGGCGTATCGCGGGCTGCAGTTGACGGGCAAATTCTTGGCAATGGACAAGCAGGACTATCCCTGCATCGTGGATACGGTCACTGAAACGCAGATGACCTTCCTGACGGTGGGGCCTGCCGTCACCAACTACAGTTTCATATGCTACATGGACGTAGTGGGCCGCCTGCCCGGCACGATCTGCGGGCGCATCGAAGGTGGTTTCATCGCCAACATCGATCTGAGCGACAACCGCATCGGGCGCATCTTTGAACGTCTTGAGTGGTACCAGAACCACCACCACGCCCAGCAACAAGCCGGTGCCGCGCGCCAGCATGATCGCCAGACCGCAAACGTGCAGGCCGTCATGCAGCTGATGAACGGGGCCACCTATCCGTGCGAAATCCTCAATGTGTCGTTCAGTGGAATGGCCATTCGGTCCACCATTGAGGTCTCTATCGGCTCACCGATTTCGGTGGGCAGCCTGAGCGGCGTGGTTGTGCGGTCTGAAGGCAACCAGATCGGCATCAAGTTCAACGACATGCTCTCCAAAACCTCTTTGGACCGTGTTGTCGCATAAGTTGCATTAATACATTAATTGCTACTATGAATTTAGTTTAAACGAAGCCGTTGCAATCTGCGCGATTAATCTAGGCTTCGATTCATCTCTTATGTCTAGCCTTCTGGTTCATCTAGAAACCGGGAGCTGGATTGATGCAAGATCACTCAAATCACCTGAACGAACGGCGCACTACAGACCGCGAGGACATTCTGGAATGGGCTGACATCCTATTTCCAGACGGCATGACCTGGTCGTCCTGTACCATTTTGAATGTGTCAAAGCATGGCGCACTCCTCCAGGTTGAGCCCACCGAAGAGTTGCCGGAGGAATTCTGCCTGGTGCGCGGCAAGGAAGAGGCGGTGTTCCCCTGCACCACGCGCTGGCGCATTGGCGGTCAGATGGGCGTGTTGTTCATCGCGGCGCTGAGCAATGACCCGGCCAAGCAGACCTGGCTTCTCCCTCTGGGCGACAACAGGCGCCGCAAGGAGATCCGCTCGCCGTTCCTGCGTCATCCTTTGGTGATCTGCTAGGCGTTTTGATAGATTTTGGCCTATAAGATAGGCCATGAGCAGTGAACCGAGCCAAGACGCCATCTCGTTGTGGGATCAGTCGGCCGCCGAACGCGCGGCGTATCCGGGTCTGGACAGCGATGCCGTGGCGGATGTGGCGATCATCGGCGGAGGCTTCACCGGCGCATCAGCCGCGCTTCATTTGGCCGAACGTGGGCTCAGCGCGATCGTGCTGGAAGCAGAGAAGATCGGCTATGGCGGCTCCGGGCGCAACGCCGGCATGGTGAATGCGGGCCTTTGGCTCCCACCGCAGGACATCAACGCAAAGCTGGGCGAGGTGGCCGGCACCAAACTGGTCAACGAGCTGGGCGAAGCGCCTGAGCTGGTGTTCTCGCTCATTGAGCGCCACCAGATGCAATGCGAGGCTGTGCGCCGGGGCACGCTTCACGCCGCCAAGTCTGCCTCCGGGGCGGCCGATCTTGCCAGACGGGCAGAAGCCTGGAAACGGCTTGATGCACCGGTGGAACTGCTGGATGCGGACGAGACGGCCAAGCGGGTGGGCACAACCGTCTACCACGGAGCATTGCTCGACCATCGGGCCGGCTCCATCAACCCCATGGGCTATGCGCGCGGCCTGGCGCGGGCCGCTGCCAATGCGGGCGCGCGCATCCACACCGGCACCCGGGTCACCTCGCTTGAGCGCCAGGCAGACATATGGCGGCTGACAACCCGCAACGGCACGGTCAGCGCACCATCGGTGCTCCTTGCCACCAACGGCTATTCCGATGACCTGTGGCCGGAACTCTCTTCAGCCTTCAGCCCGATCCACTATTTCCAGGTGGCCACCAAGCCGCTTGGCCCTGAGGGAGATCGGATCCTTCCCGGGCGCGAGCCGCTTTGGGACACCGGCACCATCATGACATCGGTGCGCCGGGACGGTTTTGGTCGCCTCATTGTGGGCTCCATGGGCCAGCTCTTCGGCCAAGATGCAGCCCTGTCGCGGCGCTGGGCCCGCAAGACGATCAGCCGCCTGTTTCCCACCCTGGGCGAGGTGGAGCTTGAAACCTGGTGGCACGGACAGATCGCCATGACCGCCGATCACCTGCCCCGCCTCTTTCGCCTTGCACCGGGGCTCTACGCGCCAACGGGCTATAACGGCCGGGGCATCGCGCCCGGAACCGCGTTCGGCCGGGCGCTGGCCCACTACCTGGCCGGCGGACCTGAGGCGGACCTGCCGCTCAAGATCACCGAGTTTTCCGCCGAGCCCTTCCGCGAGCCCAAGCGCGTCGGCATGGAACTGGCGTTCAAGGCCTACCGGTTGATGGTCTCGGTTTAGCGTCTCACGCGCCCTGACCTGGCGCCTGCCACACGGTGGGGAACCAGTCTTCCGGCATTGGGTCCCCCATCGCCAACGACAGGCCCATGTCCGTGAACGGCGGCGAGAGCTCGTGTGGCCGGTCCACGAACCGCACGTCTTCGCCCATATACCGGAAGCTCACCGCCCGGCGCCGGGTGCCGGTTTGGTTGGGCGGGGCGTTGTGCAGGGTGTGATAGTCAAAGGCGATGGCATCGCCGGGCTCCAGGTCGAAGCTGCGCAACCGGTCGGCATCGCGCGCCTCGTCAATTTCCGGGAACGGCTGATAGGTGCTGGTGTCGCCCTCCAGCGGCTTCAGAGTTTTGAAGCGCCGGGGCATATAGGTGGTTTGGCCCTGATGACTGCCGGCCAGAAAATGCGGGCACACCTGCGCAGACACCGGATCCAGCGGCACCCAGATGCTCACGGTCTGGCTGCCGTCCAGGCAGTAGTAGGGCAAATCCTGGTGCCAGGGCGTGGCGCTTGAGTTGCCGGGCTCTTTCACCAGCACGTGCTCGTGGAAGAGCTGCACCCGTTGAGCGCCCATCAGCGCCCCGGCAATGGCACCGAGCTGACCGGCCTCGCCCACCTCGCGGAAGGCCGGGAACCGCTGCCAGTTCACATAATCGCCGAAATAGGCGCCGGAGCCCTCATCGGCGTGGTTCTTCCCGTGCGGACCGGGGGACGCCATATTGCCGTCAATCGCCTCGGCCAGCCGGGCCCGCCAGGCCTCATCCACCACGCCGCGCAGCACGGCCACGCCCTCGGTGCGAAACGTTTCCACTGTGGCGCTGTCAACCTGTCCCATCTGCATCATCACCTTCTGAGTTGTTCCGTTCTGTCAGTCCCTCAGCGTGCGGAAGAAGGCAGCCACCTCCCGGCTCAAGGCTTCGGGCTGTTCGAGCGCCGCAAAGTGCCCGCCGCGGTCCATCACCGTCCATCTTCTTATGTCCGAATACATCCGCTCGGCAAGAGACCGGGGTGGTTTTAAAATCTCAACTTTGAATTCCGCATAGCCTGTCGGCACATCCACGGTCTCGCCCACTGGTATGGGCCAGTCCCCATGCAGGCGCGCATAGTAGGGCCAGAACGAAGAGGCAATGGCACCGGTGAACCAGTAGAGCGAGATGTTGCCCAAGATCCTGTCCCGGTCGAACGCGTTTGCCAGATCGCCCTCACAATCCGACCAGCGCCAGAACTTTTCAACGATCCAGGAAGCCAGCCCCATCGGGCTGTCATGGAGCGCGAGCGCCAGCGTGTCGGGCCGCGTGCCCTGGATCCACTGGTAACCGGTCTCCTCGCGCAGGAATTCGCGCAGCTCACCATAATAAACCGTCTCCGCCTTGGTCGGCGAAGCCACCGCATCCGGGTTGCGGGTCAGCGGCAAGAGGTTGAGGTGAATGCCGATCAGGTGCTCCGGGCGCATGTAGGCCATGCGGGTGGCTGCGAACGAGCCCCAGTCGCCCCCTTGCGCCGCGAAGCGCTCATAGCCCAGCACGTCGCTCATCAGGTCAGCCAGACAGTCGGCGATGTCTTCGATGGAGAAGCGCCGCTGGCCCGGCGCGAAGGACAGCCCAAAGCCCGGCAGGGAGGGCGCCACCACAGTAAAGGCATCCTCAGCGCGCCCGCCGAACCGCTCCGGGTCGGTGAGCCGCGGGATAATCTCCATGAACTCAAAGACCGATCCCGGCCAACCATGCATGAGCAGCAGCGGCATGGGGTTTGGACCTTTGCCCTCCACGTGCAGGAAGTGCACATCGATATCGTGCAGCGGCACTTTGAATTGGGGGAAGCTGTTGAGCAGCGCCTCTTGTGCACGCCAATCGAACCCATCACGCCAATAGGCGGTGAGCTCGGCCATATAGTCAACCGATGATCCGTACGCCCACGGATCACCTGGCGTGCGCTCCAGAAAGCGCGCGCGGGCAAGGCGCTCTTTCAGATCGGTGATGTCCTCATCCGGCACGTTCAAGGTAAAGGGGGTGGGCTCAGCGCGCATGGTTCACGTCTTGGCCTTTTGTTTCTTCCTGAGGTGATGGGTCAATGCCAACGCCACGCAATGGCGCAACGGCTCTTCGGGCAGCGGCGTTTTCACATCCAAGAGGATGGCGCGCTTTCCGTCAAACTCCAGCTTGTCAGCATAGAGCTCTTTGAACAAGGCAACGAGACCGGACTGGCAGTGGAAGTAGACCGCGTAAGCATCTGGCGTCTTCTTGCGTTGATCGATGCGAATGGTCGACCCGCTCTTCGTCTTTGGCGTGAGGTAACTGGGCTGGCCCCACTTCAAGGTCTCCTCCAGCGGACCAACGCCGTCGGTCGCGTTTGCTGTTCTGAAAATCAGTGCACGGAGCGAAAGTAATTTCTCGCGCACCCCCTCCGGATAGCCCGCGAACACCACCTCCACGCTCTTGTCGGCAAACTGGTCTTGCTCCATGATCCTGTCCGGCCCGGTTGACCTTCAATCACTATATCTCAAGATAACAGGCAAATGACACCGCCCACGCCCCGATATTTTGACTGTTTCACCACGCAGCCGGGTGGTGGCAATCCGGTTGCTCTTTTGACCGGCACATCAGACCTCACACAGACACAGATGCAAGGCCTGGCCCGCGAGATTGGGGCGCCAGCCACGTGTTTTTGGTGCGTTAGTGATGACGATCACGTGCGCGCGCGCTTCTTCTCACCGCGCACCGAGTACAAGATGTGCGGCCACGCCGTGATCGGTCTCTTCACCCTGGTGTCGCAGGAATGCGTGGAACCGCTCAGCCCGGTTTGGCGCCTCAGCACCCCTTCTGGAACAACACGCGTATACGTTGAATCAGAAAGCGAAGGCAGCCCCCGGATCATGCTGGACTTCGCGCTGCCCCGCTTTTCGCCGCTCAGCCCGGTGTCCACTGGACTAGCGGAGGTTCTTAAGATTCCACTTGAACTGATTTCCGGCGGAATTCCGGTGCAAACGGCCCATGCTGATTTCCGCCACGTCATGGTTAACATAACGTCACCGGAAGCCCTGGCCGGGCTTGTTCCAAGCTTTGATGAGATTGCCGGATTCTGCAAGGCCACCGGCCTTGACAGCATTGCCGTCTACGCATTTGAAGAGGCCGCGGATGGGGAACACGTCTGGGTGCGCGAGTTTTGTCCGCTTATCGGCGTAGAGGAATCCGCTGCGGGCGGGACCACCAATGCATCCCTCTCCTGCCTGCTCGCACAGACCGGATATTTGGGCGTTGAAGAGGACCAAATTGCCCGGTGCATCGCTCATCAGGGCGCGGCTGTGGGCCGCCCGAGCCTAATCCACTGTGAGGTCACCAAATCCGGCGGCACGATCACTGGTGTACGTGCCGGCGGCCACGCGGTGGAGGTCCAAGGTCTCACGGCACCCGATAGGGTTCCATCGCCCGATCATCGAAGCTGACACCAAGCCCCGGCGCGGTCGGGAGCGGCAAGGATCCCTCAACCGGTACGGGGCGATCCGTACACAGATGATCCAGATCAGCGGCCAGCTCCGGGAAATACTCGCTCAGTCCCAAGTTGGGAATACCGGCCGCCGCGTGCGCGGCAACGGCCGTGCCCAGTGCCATGGAGTTGTAGTTGTGCGGTGAGACGGTCACCAGATAGGGCGCGGCCATTGCCGCAATATCGCGCAGCTCGATCAGACCCGTTGCGGCCACATCCGGATTGATGAGGCTCACCGCCTGGACGTCAAACAAGGCGCGAAACTGCCAGCGCCGCGCCATGGTCTCGCCCATCATCAAGGGCTGGCGCACCTGTTCACGCAGGGTGCGCAGGGCGCCCGGGTGGATCGGCTGGAACGGATCCTCCACCCAGGCAAGATCAAACGGCTCCAACGCCAAACAGATCTCGCGCGCCTGATCGGGTGCCGGCTGGCGCCACAGATCCACGGCCAGTTGAACGTCCGGCCCCACCGCATCGCGCAGGGCCCGCGTCTTGTCGACGCCCTGTTGAAGGGTTTCGCCGGAGCGGAACGGATAGAACTTCACCGCCTTAAATCCTGCCTCCACCTGCTCGGCAGCTTTGTCCGCCAGCTCACTGTCGCTGCGCTCATGATTGGAAAAGATGTTTGCATAGAGCGGCAGCGTTGAATGAACCGCACCGCCCAACAGCTCATAGACCGGCCGGCCAAGTGCCTTCCCATAGGCATCCCAAAGCGCCAGCTCAAGCGCTGCAGCCGCGCCGTAGAGATCCATTCCGCCCGGCTGTTCTGCAATACCGTGAAAGGCCATGTGGGCCAGCGCGCGCATGGAGGTTGCGTCCTTGTCGATGAGGAGTTCGGACAAGACAGCGATCAGCGGCGGCAGCGCGTGTTCGCGCGACAAGAGACTGTGCCCCTCTCCCCAACCCACCACTCCCGCGGAGGTCTCCACGCGCACGAACACATGGGCCTTGCGCCGGCACCAAGCCTTGGGCCGCTCATCGCTGGGCACCAGGTAGGTGTCGATCCTGTCGATCCGGTCTCCCATGCCGTCACGCCACGTCTTCGACAGCCTGGAAGAAGATGCCGTATTGCGCCTCGTACACTTCCCGGGCCTTGGCCAGATCGTCGGTGTGGAACAATCCGCGCGGGCGCTCCAGCAGCTCAAACCGGCCGCGGGGGTCTTCACCGGCCACCAGCGTGGCGTAGTCCCTGACCGCATCCGTTTGGCTCATATCAGGCGTGATGTAGCGCAGGGCAAGGCCAATGCGCCGGTCATCGGACCGGTTGGGGTGGGAGGCATGAAAGAGATTGCCGTGATGCAGTGAAAAGGCCCCCGCCTCTAGCACCACCTCAGTGGCGTCAGCCTCGTCCACCTCAACCGCCAGTTCCTGATTGCGCGAGAGCATGTTGGTCTCATCGTCCGTATCCACATGTCTCACCGTCTTCAGGTGTGAGCCTGCCACGAACCGCATGCAGCCATTCTCCACCGTTGCCGGGGTTATGGCCACCCAGGCGGTCACCTCAGATGAGCCGCTGAGGCCCCAATAGTGCAGATCCTGGTGCCAGCCAACATAATCGGAGGTTCTGGGCTCCTTGATGAATATGGAGCAGTTCCACAACAGCACATTGGGGCCCAGAACGGCTTTGACGGCCTCGACCACCTGCGGGTTGTGCGCAATCTCATCAACCCAGGGCGTGACCATGTTGGGATAGGCGGCATAAAGCGTCTTGACCTCCTCAGAGCACGCGGCCACCACACGCTCAACCTCCTCCATGTCAGCACGTATGTCTGCGGCCTGTGCGCGGGTGCAGGCCTGAAAGGGAAAGGCGAAGCCGTCGCGCTCATAGGTCAGAGCGGTTTCGCCGGCGGATGCCGTCTGGGCCACGTCCATGGGGTCCGGTCTCCTTGAAAATTCTGCACCGGACCATAGCGCGATAACACTTGATGGCCACGCCTTTTTGCGCCTAGGCTCAAAGGTCTCCTCGCGTGCATAGAAGATGCCGGCAGGCGCGGGCGAGCCGATGGGAACCGTGCCGGTCTGGGAATTGGCTCTTTGCGCCGTATCTATCTTCCTGTTCTGCTGGAGAACGTGGACCGCTCGCAAGCCGGCGGCTTCGTGGTTCTGTTCACCCTGGAGAGCACCTGCCGCGCCCTGCTGATGACCATTGTGCCGCTCCAGGCCTATACGCTGCTTCAGAGCGCGCAGATGGTCTCGGTCATCTATTTGGCCGTTAGCCTGACCGGCCTTGTGGCGAGCCTTGGCCTGCCCATCGTGATGCATCTCATACCCCGGCGCTACATGATGACCCTCGGCGCCCTTACCTACATGGCGGCGGCCACTTTCCTGGCCACGGGCACCCTGCCCGGTTTGATCACGGGTCTTGCCTTGCAGATTTCCGCAACGGCCATGCTGGAGGTCACCATCAACCTCTATCTGCTCGACCACATTCCGCGCAAAGAGCTCAACACCTTCGAACCGCGCCGCCTGCTCTGGTCGGGTCTCGCCTTCGCCGCCGGCCCCTGGCTGGGGGTTTATCTGCACGAGAATGTAGCCAACGGCCTCACCTATATTGTGGTGACCCTGACGGCGGCCCTCATGCTGATTGCCTTCTGGAAGCTGCGCCTCGGCGACAGTGTCTCGATCCAGCCAGCAAAGGGCCCACCGCCGAACCCGATCAAGTACATTCCCCGCTTCATCAACCAGAAGCGCCTGGTGCTGGCCTGGACGCTCGCCGTCGGGCGCAATGGCTGGTGGCTCATGTTCTTTGTCTATACCCCCATCTTTGTGACACAGTCCGGCTACAGCCCCGAACTTGGCGGCGCGCTGGTCTCGCTTGGGGTCCTGCCCATGATCTTCGTGCGCCAATGGGGCAAGCTCGGCCAGAAGATCGGGCTCAGAAAGCTGCTGATGGGCGCCTATGCGGCCACAGGCGGGATCTCCATTGTGGCGGGCCTGAGCGGCGATTGGGCCATCGCCACCATGGGCTTCCTGGTGTTTGGCGCCTTCCTCGCCACCATGATTGACGGTGCGGGCAATGTGCCGTTCCTGCGCGCCGTGCATCCGCATGAGCGGGCCGATATGACCTCGGTCTACACAACCTACCGCCACGGCACCTCTTTGTTCACCCCGAGCCTGTTTGCCGCCGTGTTGGCTTTGCTGCCGCTGAACTTTGTCTTCGTCAGCGGAGGCTTGGCGACCCTCGGCATGGCCTGGCTCTCCGGCTTCCTGCCCAAAAGGCTTTGAGCGAATGACGAGCGCAGAGCAAACTGGCCCGCACAAATCCTCACACAAGCTGACCGTCTGGGCCGTCCTGATCATCTTTGGCGCTATGTGGGGCCTGACCTTCACTCTGATGAAAATCGCCTCAGGGGACGGCGCCCACCCAATCGGCCTGTCGTTCTGGAACGCCGCGTTGGGCGCGGCCGGCCTTCTGGCCATCAACGTGCTGCGCCGGCGCCCGGTGCCACTGCAGCCGCGCTATCTGAAGTTCTACGCCATCACCAGCATCCTCGGCACATCGGTGCCAGGCACGGCCTATTTCTATGCGGCGATCCACCTGCCGGCCGGGGTCTTGTCCATTTCCATTGCCGCGGTGCCCATGTTGACCTTCATCGCCGCGGCCGCGCTTGGGATCGATCGCTGGTCGATGCTCCGGGCCGCGGGGGTGTTGCTGGGCATTGTGGCCGTCTGCCTGATCGTGCTTCCCGAAACCGCCCTGCCCGATGCCAGCGCAGCCCCTTGGATGCTCGCCGCCCTCTTTGCCGCGGGCTGCTACACCGCGGAAAACATCTATCTCACCTTGCGCCGCCCCGCAGAGATTGACCCTTTTACGCTGCTTATCGGCATGTTCACCTTTGCCTCGCTGATGCTGATCCCGGTGGTCTATTTCGCTG
>JBCDDQ010000005.1:0-35505 GCA_039180225.1 Pseudomonadota bacterium | reverse complement strand
TCACGATTACGGGCCGGGACGCTTTCTTAAGAAGCGCGGCGGCGTGATCGATCCGCTCTTTTGCCGCGGCGGGTACATCGTGTGCGCGATAGTGTTCGGGCGCCTGAAAGTCATCGAAGTCCGCCTGTCCCGACAGGACATCGCGCGGGAGGTTGATTTGCACCGGCCCACGCCTTGGGCTCAATGCTGTTCGGAAGGCTTCGCGAAACAGTTCCGGGACCCGTTCGGTTTGGGTCACGGTCCAGGTCTTTTTGGTGATCGGGGTGAAGAGAGCCTGCTGGTCCACTTCCTGGAACGCGTCGCGGTACACATGGCCCGAGGACAGGGCGCCCGCAATGGAGACCACAGGTGAGAAGGCTGCCTTGGCCTGGGCGAGCCCGGTGACCAGATTGGTGGCGCCGGGCCCGTTCTGCCCGGCCAGGACCACGCCGGCGCGGCCCGTTGCTCTGGCATAGCCGTCGGCCATGTGCGTGCCTGTGCGCTCGTCGTGAACGCCGATAAAGTTGATGGTGTCGGCATCATAGAGGGCGTCAAACATCTCCATGGTGGCGGATCCGATCAGGCCGAACACATGGCCGACCCCTTCGGTTTTAAGCGCTTCGATGGCCGCCTGGCCGCCGGACAGTTTCACCATGACAGATTCCTCTCTTCGTGGCGCTTGTAATTAGAAAACTTTTTAGTTATTTTATTAATCATGCAACGAGCCTCGCCCCATGAATGAGCCGGTCGCCATTGAGGACAGCTGGGCAGGTCTGCTTGGCTCCAGGCTGTTTCCCCGGTTCCTTCTGCTCTGCTTTGCGGTCTGGTTGCATGCCGCCAACAGTATGCTGGCCGCCACCACTTTGCCCAGCGCTGTTTCGGAGCTTGGTGGGGCGCATTTGATCTCCTGGGCTTTCACGCTGTACCTGTTGGGTTCAATCCTCGCCGGAGCCTCGGCCGGACTGGTGAGCCAGCGGCTTAGCTTACGGCACGGGTTTGCCGTATCGGCAAGCGTGTATTGCCTTGGCAGCGCCGTTTGTGCCCTGGCCTGGCAGATGGAAATCGTGTTGGCTGGCCGCTTACTGCAGGGGCTCGGCGGGGGCAGCTTGCTGGCCCTTGCATACATTGCGCTCGCACGGATCTTTCCCCCCGATCTGATGCCCCGTTTGATGGCGGCAATTTCTGTGGTGTGGAGCACATCGGCTTTTTGCGGCCCACTGATTGGCGGAAGTTTCTCCACGCTGGGGCTATGGCGCTTCGGGTATTGGGCATTTGGTGCCCAGGCTGTGGTCTTTGTGATCCTGGCGCTTCTCATGCTCTCAAAAGACGCAGATGAAGAGCGCTTTGCTTCGGCCCGCATTCCCGCGTTTCGGCTGGTTGTGCTGAGCGCGGCCATACTTTGCGTTTCTTTAGCAGGGGCCGCCGTGCACCCTCTCCGTTCGCCCATCCTGTGCCTGATTGGGTTGGGCCTGCTGTATACATTCCTGCGGCTGGACAGAGACCGGACTGAGAGCCACATGTATCCCTCGGTTACAACCGATCTGAGGTCCAAGACCGGCGTCGGTCTCTTCATGGTCTTTTGTGCCGCCTCGGCGACCATGTCTTTTCTCGTGTTCGGTCCCATTTTGTTGGAGACCCTGTACGCGATCACTCCGCTCCAGGCGGGATATGTGGTGGCTCTGGAGGCGGTGGCTTGGGGCGCGGCGGCGTTGCTCTTCTCCAACGCGCCACCACGGGCCGAGCCGGTTCTTATTCGTGCCGGTACCCTATGCGTTGCACTCAGCAGTGTGTGTCTGGCCTTTGCCATGCCGGCCGGGCACCTCTGGATCGTGGTGCTTTGTGGTGCCGGGCAAGGGGCCGGCTTTGGCATGATGCACGGGTTCGTCGTGCGCCGCCTCGTGGCTGCTGCGCCTGAAGCGGAGAAGGATGTGACCGCATCTTCCATTCCCACAACCCAGCAGATCTCGTTCGCTTTGGGCGCTGCGGCCGCCGGCATAGTGGCCAATGCGGCCGGGTTTGCGGACGGCGCGTCTGAGCTGGCCGCCAAGAGCGCTGCCTTCTGGGTGTTCATTGCCTTTGCGCCTGTTAGCTTGGCCTCGGTGGTCGCGGCGTGGAGATTGACCGGGTCAGACCCATAAGCGCCTTCAGGCCGCCATGGACTGGCCAAAGGCCGGGAGCACCTCATCGCAGAACAGTGCGAGCGAGCGTTTCTGTTGATCTTGATCAAGACCCATAGAGCCGTAGTAGATGAACTCATCCACCCCCATGGCTTCATAGAGCTTGAGCTTTTCGATCACCTGATCGGGCGAGCCAAACATCAAGTTGGTCTCCAGCATCTGGGCGCTGTACTCGTCACGGTTTTCCAGCTCGCTGAGCGGGATCTCCTTGGGGAACCCGTTCTCCACGTCTCCTAAGTTCCTGAAGAGGTTCTCAAACTTGCCCAACACACTTTGCACAGCTGCGATTGCGGACGCGCGGTCTTGCTCATTGGTGTAAACTTGCGTGTGGCGCATCATGGCAAGTGTCGGGCGCGGTTTGCCTGGGTTGGCCTGAAGGGCATCCTCAAGCCGCTGCATGTAAAGCTCCGCCTCACTCATATCGCGCGTTAAGGGCCAAGCCATGATGTTGCATTCGTTGGCCACGGCGTAGTCGTAGGTGATCGGCGCCCGGGCAGCCACCCAGATAGGAGGGTGAGGTTTTTGCAGAGGCTTCGGCAAGGAGGTGGAGGTGGGGAACGACCAGAACTCCCCGTTATGCTCATAGTCTCCGGCCCACAGAGCTTTCACAGCCGGCAGCAGTTCATGCATATAGCGCCAGGCATCACTTTGCTTGAGACCGGGGTGCATCCGGTCGAACTCGCGCTGGTAAGCGCCTGAACCGATGCCGAACTCAAGCCGCCCATTGCTGATCAAATCGGTAAAGGCAGCCTCGCCCGCGAGGCTGATTGGATCCCAATAGGGCGCAACGGCGACCGCTGTGCCGAGCCTGATACGCTCCGTGTAGGGGGCCAGCCAGGTGAGGATCTGAAACGGATTGGGCGCGATTGTCATCTCAAGCGCGTGATGTTCGGCAGACCAAACCACGCTAAAGCCGGCGCGATCGGCCATCTGCACCAGCTCCAACGTGTGGTCGCGGACGGTCTCCATGCTGATCGTATCGTCGTTCCGTTCCAGGTTGAGTGCCAGTTGAAACTTCATGTGCGTTATACCCTCGCTGCTGCTCGGCAAAGCCGGTCCACCCGGAAAGATCGCAAACAGGCATCTATTTGTGAAACAGAATATTTTAGAGTAAATATTCGATTTTCCCGAATTAACGAAACTGCGGGTCTGATGAACATCACCATTCTGCGCACCTTTTTGGCCATTGTGGAAACGGGCAGTCTGGTCCGGGCCTCAGAGCGGCTTAACGTAACCCAATCCACGGTGACAGCACGGCTCAAAGCTCTGGAGGACGAGCTGGGACAGATCTTGGTTCACCGCCAAAAGTCCGGTGCCTCTCTCACCTCTTCAGGGCGCAAATTCAAGCGTTCTGCGGACGCCATGCTGGAGCTCTGGCATCAAGCGCGCCAGGAAACCTCCCTGCCGGATGGCATCGAGGCGGTGTGCCGGATCGGCTGTCATATGGATCTTTGGCCGCAGCTGGGCAAACCTCTGTTCGGCGCGCTCTACCGGAACCGCACGTCCCTCGCGCTCTCCGCTTGGCCGGGCGAGCAGGTGGAGCTGGACAGATGGCTCGGCACTGGTCTTGTGGATGCCGCGCTGACGTATAAGCCCGCCGCTCACGACAATCAGACCGTCCATGCCCTGGCTCCGGAAAGCTTGATCTTGGTGTCCGATCGGCAGAATAGCCCCATGCGGTTTGACCCGGCTTATGTGTATGTGGATCTGGGCGATGATTTCGGGCGTCGCCATGCGGCCGCATATGCGGATGCGGACACCGCCAAGGTCACATTCGGTTCTGCGGTGTGGGCGCTGGAGCATCTCCTGGAACATGAGGGCTCGGCTTATCTGCCGGAGGGCCTGGCAGCACCTCACCTGGCCTCTGGACGTTTGCATCCGGTGGCCGGCGCGCCGGTGTTCAGCCGCCCCAGCTATTTGATCACCAACGAAGCGGCCGGCACAGACTGGTCTTGGCTTCTGGACCTGCTGCAGCAGCTCGGCCCATCCGGGATGCACAAATAGCCTTGCAAGTTTTTGTACAAGGGGTCTTAAGTCGTCGCTCGGTTACAACGGAGATCATGGTGCAATGTCGATTGAAGTCTGGATAGCGTTTGTTGTGGCAAGCGCGGTGTTGCTGGCTGTACCTGGGCCGACTGTGATGCTCGTGGTGAGCTATGCTCTGGGGCGCGGGAAGCAGACGGCGTGGGCCACGGTGCCCGGTGTCACGCTCGGGGATTTTACCGCCATGACCGCGTCCTTGATGGGCGCAGGTGCCGTGCTTGCCGCATCCGCCACCTTGTTCACCGCCTTGAAACTGGCCGGCGCCGCCTACCTGATTTGGCTCGGCATCGGCTTGTGGCGTGCAAAGCCCGAACTTGCAGACCTGGAGCAAACCTCCGCCAGCAGCAGCAATCGGGCGATGTTCTGGAATGCCTATATCGTGACGGCGCTCAATCCGAAGAGCATTGTGTTTTTCGTGGCGTTCGTGCCGCAGTTTGTGAACCCGGGTGCGCCGGTGTTGCCTCAGTTTGTTATCTTGGAGTTGACCTTCCTGGTTCTGGCTGCTTTGGGCGCGGCCATATGGGCCATCTTGGCAGGTCATCTGCGCGCACGGTTCCGGCGTCCGGAAACGTTGCGCAGAGTAAATAGAGCCGGAGCCAGCTTTCTCATTGGTGCCGGTGTTCTCACCGCAGCGACCCAGCGATAAAAAAGGCGCCCTGCACGAGAATGCAGGACGCCGGAACGACAGGGTTAGCCTTAGCCAACCACGTATTTGCAAGGCTTGGCCTTGGCAACGCAAACCCAGCGTTGGCCAGCTTTCGTGCAATTGACCTTCTTAGCCTTGGCAATGTTCCAAACAGACCAGGCCAGGCCACGGCTGTTTTTCACTTTGATTGTCCAGGATGCTTTGGACTGTGCCTGAGAGGCTGCCTTGGTCGGGGCATGGACCTTAACCTGGGTTGGGATGCGCTTGCACTGATAAGCCGAAGCGGACGTGGTCAGGACCGGCAAACACAAAGCCGCAACCGCGGCAACAAGAGTGAGATTGAGGGTTTTCATTGGTGCGTTCTTTCCTTTGTTATTGCACCCTCTCCGGGGTAGGTGGGCGTCTATACTCACCTTCGTTTGAATGAAATGTGAGTGCCAGTTTCAGCCGAGGTTCAGAAACCGTGACCGCTCAGCGGCCCGCTTTGTCGGGCAAGTAGGCGAACGCCCAGTCATTGTAGTTTTGCCCGCCGCGATACCAGTTCGGGTCGTCGCCACCTTCCGGCAAATGATCCCAGGCCGGTTTTGCACCCTTGGCATGGGCACGTTTTACGAACAGCCGGCGCTTTTGGCTGAGACGGATCTCTGCGGCCAGGGCATCGCTGTCCCACGTCTCTTCAGCCTCTTTGCGGAAAGCCGCAACAGTGTCTGAGTGAACGGCTTCTCCTGCCAGATTGACCCGTTCGTCCGGATCGGCCTGAAGGTCGTAGAGCTGATCTGGATCACCTTTACTGGTGAGGAATTTGAAACGGCCACGGCGGATCATAAAGATGGGCGCCAGAATGCCTTCGCACAGAAGCTCCGCATAAATCGACCGGTCCGGCTCTGCGCTGCCATCTTCCAGGTAGGGCGTAAGATCAATGCCATCCAACGGCTCCACCGCGCCCGTCCATGCCCCATCACTGCCGAGGCTTGCGCAGGTGGGCAGAAGATCCAGCAGGCAAGCAAACTCGCGCACTCTGCCCGGCTTGAAGCGTCGTGGTGAATGAACGATCAGGGGCACGCGCAGAGCTTGTTCAAAAAAGGTCTTCTTCAGCCACAAACCACGCTCGCCCAACATTTCTCCATGATCGGAGGAGAAGATGATCACTGTGTTGTCCGCAATCCCAGACGCGCGCAGCGCCTCAAGCAGGGCGCCAACCTGATCATCGATATAGCTGACGGATCCGTAATAGGCCCTGCGTGCGCGCATGATCACATCGTCCGGCACCTCAGCATCCGCCAACCCATGCTGTCTCAACACGCGCAGACTGTGCGGGTCCGCCTCGCCCTCGCCGAGGAAACCGACCCGCGGCGGCGGCACCTCAATGCCGTCATAGCGATCCCAGTGTGTGCGCTTGCACAGGTAAGGGTCGTGCGGGTGGGTATAGGAAACATGAAGGAACAGCGGCCGCTCATCAGATGAGCGCGCCACGTCATAGATCTCACGCACGGCCCGGTGGGTGACCTCATCATCATAGTCGATCTGCACTGAGCGGGCGCAGATGCCTGAACGGGTGAGCATCCGAATATCGGTCGCCCCTTTGAAGCCTGTCGCCTCCCAGTCCGCTGTCCATTCAAAGTCTGCCGGGTAAAGATCGCTGGTGAGGCGCTTTTCAAAACCGTGCAATTGGTCGGGGCCCACAAAGTGCATCTTGCCGGACAGACAGGTCTGGTATCCCAGATCGCGCATGTAGTGGGCGTATGTTGGAATGGAGGCGGGCATCTCGGCCGCATTGTCAAACGCCCCGATTTTTGAGGCAAGCAATCCTGTGGCCATGGAAAAGCGCGATGGGGCACACAGTGGAAAGTTGCAATAGGCTGTGTCGAACACAATTCCGGTTTCGGCGAGTTGCTCTATGTTTGGAGCCTGGCAGATGGTGTCGCCATAGGGGCGGAGCACATTGGCGGCCAGTTGGTCTGTCTGGATGAACAAGATGTGGGGCTGGGTCTTGCTCATGCGTATCGGTCACTCCAGATGGGCGCTTTCGGTCAAGTTGGCCGGAGCGCGCAGGAACAAAAGGGTCAGGACTGCAAGAGCGGCGGGGAAAATCGCCAGGACCTGCAGGGTCAGCGTCGCATTGCCCACAAGATCATAGGCCAAGCCCACAGGCAATGGTCCAAGCGAAGCCCCAAACACGCCGACCATCTGACCAGTGCCCTGGATGCTGCCCAAATGCTTGCGGCCAAAGTAACGAGGCCAGATGTAACCAAACATGGTCATGCTGAGCGCATTGTTGAGACCGAACAGCAGGGCGTAAACCACACCGGTGGTGAAGGAGGTTACAAACGTTATGCCTGCAAGATTGAGTGCAGTCACCACAAGGCCGAGCGCCAGCACATAGCGGGTGCGCAACTTGTCAAACATCCGCCCCACCACAGGCATCATGCAGACCATGGTGAGGGCCGAGATGGTGAACAGACTGGCCGCGGCCTGTTTGCTGAGCCCTTGATCGGTGACAACCGTGACCTGGTAGAAATGCAAGGTGGTGACCAGCATGGCTATGGCAAACCAAACGGCGGAGAGAATGTAGAATGTTGAAGTGCGCAGAGCCTCAGAAAGGGAGAGACCGGAAATCTCCGCCCCCGTCTCGCTGTCATCTCCGGCGCTGGCAGGCGCCTCGCCGTCGGGCCGAAGGCTCACGTCTTCCGGCTTGTCGAAGACCAGCAGCAAGAGCGGCGGCAGCATGGTGACCCAAGTGATCAGGCCCATGGCGTACCAGGCGTTGCGCCAGCCGATTTCGTTGACCAGGTATTGGGACAATGGCGGATGGACAGCCATCGAGGCGCCAAAGCCCAGTGCCATCAGGCTCATGGCAAGCCCGCGGTTTAGGGTGAACCATTGGGACACCAGATTGGCGCAGCCCATCATCAAAGAGCCTTGGCCGAAGAACCGCATCAATGCAAAGCCCACTGCCAGCCAAAGGAAGTTGGCCGCGGCTCCGAAAAAGAAGCAGGCGGCCCCCAGAGCCACCACGATGGCCAGTAGACCTTTGCGCGGACCCCAGCGGTCAATCAATCGGCCCATCTGCGGCAGCATGAATGCCGCTGCCAGAGTGGCCAAGCCGTAGGCCGTGGCCATGGTTGCGCTGGAGATACCGAGCTCAGTGCCAATGGGCTCCAGAAACACGCTGAATGTATGAGATTGTCCCGGACCGCTGGAAAACACACCAAAGCTGCCCACGAACACGATGACCCAGCCGTAGAAGAACCGGCCGTGGCAAGCCTGAACGATTGCTTGGCGCATATGGCTGCTGTCTCCGCCTTCCCAGGTCATTCATTTAAAGGCATGGAGCCGCAATCTACACGGGGCCCGCAAACGTTCAAGAGGCAGCTGGCCCGTCAGGCGGGAACGCTTTCGCCGCAGCAGGTCTTGTGGGCTTGCTGGAACAGACATGGTAGAGGACAGCATGGATCGGGTCGACATACTCATTATTGGCGGTGGTTTGACCGGACTGGCCGCGGCTGCGGCGCTCTCGCAGGAGCGCAAGGGACCTGCATTTCAGATTGCCCTGGTTGACGCGAGCGATCCGGCCGAGCAGCGCGACGCCGCGTTTGATGGCCGCGCAAGCGCGATCACGGCAACCTCCAAGCGCATGTTCAAAGCCCTGGGGCTGTGGGCAGACCTGGCGGGAAATGCTCAGCCCATGGACAAGATTGTGGTGACCGATTCCCGCCTCGATGCTGTGGCCAGACCTGCCTTGCTGCAGTTTGACGAGGCGGATTTCCCAGGTGAACCTTCGGCCTATATGATTGAGAACCGTCATCTGTACGGCGCGCTGTATGACCATTTGGTGGCGCGCGGCAAGGTGGAGATCTTAGCCAATGCCCAGGCCAAGCACTATGACTTTGCCAAGGCTCGCGCTTCGGCGCAGCTGGACGATGGACGCACCAAGACGGCTCCGCTGGTTGCCGCTGCCGATGGGCGCGGCTCTCGCTTGCGCGCTGCGGCGGGCATTGAAACCGTAAACTGGGCCTATCCTCAAAGCGGCATCGTCACCACGGTCGAACATGCCAAACCGCATCATGGCCGGGCCGAAGAGAATTTTTTGCCTGCTGGTCCGTTCGCCATATTGCCGCTCAGAGGCAACCGGTCTTCTCTGGTCTGGACGGAAGAAAGCCAGATTGCCGAGCAGATCATGCAGCTTGGTGATGAGGATTTCCGGCTTGAGCTCGTGCGTCGCTTTGGCAACCATCTTGGTGAGGTGGTGCCCGTGGGGCCACGCTTCAGCTATCCGCTCTCCATGCATGTGGCGCGCAGCTATGTGGCGCCGCGGCTGGCGCTCTTGGGTGATGCTGCCCATGGCATTCATCCGATCGCCGGCTTGGGGTTCAATCTGGCGTTGCGTGATGTGGCAGCGTTATCTGACGTGCTGCAGACGAAAGCGCGGCTTGGCCTGGACATTGGATCTGAAGCGGTGCTTGGAGAGTATGAAGCGTGGCGCCGGTTTGACAATTTGAAGGTCGCGCTTATGTCCGATGGACTGAACCGCCTGTTCTCGAATGACAACCAGGCCCTTCGCGCCGCGCGTGATCTTGGAATCACGGTGGTCAATCAGCTCAACCCGCTGAAGCGCTTTTTCATGCGTGAAGCGGCTGGCCTGAATGAGCGATTGCCCAGTTTGATGCAGTGAAAAATCTCACGCAGTGAAAAAACAGACAGCCTGGCGAGAGAAATGGTGCCGCATGGGTGACTTGAACACCCGACCTACGCATTACGAATGCGCCGCTCTACCAGCTGAGCTAATGCGGCACTCTTGCCAGGATCTGACGGGCGATCTCATAACCTCAAAACTGCGCCGGTGCAAGCTGATCGGCTCGCCTTAGCGCGAGAACATGCCCTGATACCATGGCTTGCTGGCTTCATTCTGACTTTCGTCGGGCGCGGGCGGACCAGGATCGTCCGGGCGTTGCATGTCGACCGGATCGTCGCTCGTCGCAGCGGGCTCTGGCGTTTGTTCCTTGGGAGGTTTTTGGGCTCCGTTTGCGGAGGTGTCGGTTTTTTCTTCAGAGACCGGTTCTGCCTCAATAACCGCTTCGTCCGCGGGCTCTTGGTCCGGGCTGGCCGCACCGTCCTGCGGTTCGGGGTCTTTGTTTTCCTCAGAACCGGGTTCAACCTCAATCGTTTCCGCTGGCGGCGCCTGATCGGGCGTACCAGGCTCCTCAACCACATCAGCTTCTGCCACGGATCGTTCCGGTTCCGCGTGGGTGAGTGTTTCCTGGGGCACTTGCCATTCAAACGCATCTAATTCGCCGGTGATTGGGGAAACCGGCAGCCAGACTTTCGAGACATGCCCGTCAGCGACCCAGGCCGGATCGCGCGGCGCGCGCACTGCGCGGGACAGCCATTCGCGGGCGCGGCCCTTATCGCCAAACTCGCCCTGTTCGATTTCCGCCATCAGCGCGCACACGCGCACCGGGGGTCGATCTTCGCTATAGGGCGCCAGTGCGGCGCGCGCGTCTTTCCAGTCCTGGGCATCGATGCATGCAATGGCCAAAGCGATGGCGCCTTCAATTCCGCCGCCATGTTTGTTGGTGAGGGTCTTGATCCGTTTTTGGCGGTCTTGGGGGGAATCGCCGGCGCGCAGGAAAGCATAGACCTCCGCCACATCAGGATGGGGAACAAGCTTCCAGGTCTTCTCCAAAAGCCGGGCAGCTTTGCGAATGCTCTGCTGGCTGGATAGGATGCGCCCGGCCACCACCGCCGCGGGCACCAGATCCGGTGCGGCGCGTAGGGCGCGCTCGGCCAGGGAGAGCGCCTCGTCCGGGTTGGCTTCCTCAAGCTCGATGGCTCTGGCGGTTTGGACAACGGCCTGCAGGCGGCTCTCCTCGTCCTTGCTGAGGATGCCGGCCGTGCGCTGGTTGTCCAATGTCGTGCCCACCGCGGGCCACTCGCCGCCGGCTGATTGAAAGGCCAGCATCGCTTTGGACGCCCACACCAGACCGGAATTGAGCTCTAGAGCTTTTAAGGCCATGGCCCGGGCTTTTTCCATGTCACCGTCTTGGCGCGCCTGTGTGAACAGGCCTCTGAGACCCAGCGCCTCGGTATCTTTGGCCTGAGCCATGGCTTCAAACACATGAGTGACGGTGCTTTGGTCTCCGCGCAGCTGAGCGGCTTGCGCCTTCAACAGTTGGGCGAGCGGATCGTCGCCTGCCAAAGAACTGGCCTTGCGGGCATATTTCGTCGCTTCGGCGCTGTCACCCGCGCCCACCGCAATGATCCCTTTGGTGAGGGCTTCATGGACGGTTTCCCTTTTGCGCTTTGAGAAAAACCCCGACAAGGCGCCAGGGATGTTGAACACCTGCCTGATCAGGGTCCACACCGTGATGATCACAAACAGCGTGAGCACGATCAGGATCAGCGCCACCATAATGGAGATTTCGACGGTGTATCCCAGCCAATCGAAGGTCAGCGTGCCCGGACGTTCTGCTAACCAGACGGCGCCGGCGGCGAGCAGGGCAATGAGGATAAACCGGATCACCATGTTCCACATCGCTCATCACCCTCCCGTCTTACTGGTGGCCGCCAGATGGTTCATGGTCTTGGCGGAAAGGGCTGCGATATCGCGGTCGAGGGCCACTCTGGATTTGGCCTCGGCGAGCCAAGCGGCAAGTGCGTCCGGGAGCGTGTCCGGCACGGTGCTGGCAAGCTGCACCATTTCGTTGAGCTGACCTTTTTGCGCCAGCGCACCCAGTTCATCGCCCAGCTTCGACCAGTCCCTGGTGCCCGACGGCCGGATCTTTATGACGGAGGACAACCGGCTCTGCAGTGAAGACAGGAAGGAAGAGGCCTCGGCGTCCTCACTCGCGTCTTCGGCGGGCGCTTGGCCGGATGCTTGATCTGACAGGGCGCTGCGAACGGCTTCAAACTTATCAAGCAGGGACTTGGCCGTTGGAACGCCGGTATCGGCCACAGCCGACACCGCCGCCAGAGCAGGATCTGACCGGAGCGCCGGTTCCAAGACCGCCAGGGCGGAGGCAAAGGGTTGGCCAGCTTCGGCATTGCCGGTGAGCTCGCTAAGGGCCTGAACCATGCGGTCACGCGTTGCCTGCTGGCCCGCCTCGGCCGTGCTGTTCTTCTGCGCGTTCAATGCCTCAGCCAAATTCGACCTCAAACCGGCAACAGCCTGGTCCAGTTGGCCAAGCTTCTCGGCAACGGCCGGATCGGCTTGCGGCTGAGCAGGGGCCGCTTCAAACTTGCGCTCCAGTTCTGCGAGCTTCAGCGTGAGGCCAGAGATCTGTGCTTGCGCCGCTTTCACGCTTTCGCCGGCATCGCCGGTGAGGGAAGATGCGCTTTCGGCAGCCGCAGCGATCGCGGATTTGAGCTCGGCGATACCGGTTTGGGCCGACTTCAGCTCCGCACTCAAGTCTTGGGAGGCCTTTTGTGCACCTTGCGCCATATTCATGGCATCAGCGGCGGTGGACTTTACCGCACCGGTCTCGTTGAGTGCTTGTGCGGCCTGATCGGCGGCCTTTTGCGCAAGGCTTGCCAGCTCGTCGGTTCTTGCCGTGGCCTCAGCGGTTCTGGCTGTGGCGGTATCGTCAATTTCCTTGTTCAGGGCAGCTGTTTCAGAGGTCAGCTTCGCCAGTGTTTCTGAAATGGTTGAATTGGCGGCTTCCAGATTGGCCAATCTGGATTGCAGCTCAGCAAGCTGCTCGGCCTGGCGTTCTGAGGTGGCTGATGGGAAGTAGTTGGCACCAATGTCTTTGTAGAGCCAGGCACCTCCTACGGCGCCGGCCAGAAAAAGGCCTGCGAGGCCGGCAACCATCAGCTTCCCGCGTCCACCGCTCTTTTGCTGTTCAGCGGGCATTTCAGGCTCCGGGTCCTCAGCCGCTGGTTCCACCGTTTCTTCCTGGTCCTTTTCGACCATCTCGTCTTGAGGTTCCACGGAAGTGTCCTTCGCCTCTTCAGAAGGCGCATCGTCAGCGGATTTTGTTTCTTCCGGCTGTTCGGCAACTTCGCTTGCCTCAAGATCGATGACAGGGGCCTTGGCTGCCTGCCGGCGCCGCCCACGGCTGGTACCTTTGCGCTGTGCCATTTTCGGCTGGGGATCCTTTGCCACGTTGACGGGAGCCGGTTTCAATAAACTCTTCCGGTGCCCGCTGTTGTTTATTGCCCTTAATATATACCCACAACACCAAATCTAAAGGACATAAGACCAATCAGACGCCGCCAATAGCTCGAAGAAGGCTGTCTTCATTCGGTTCCGGTGCAATGATCACGTTCTTTAGCGTCACATCAGGCCCAATACTTATCGCAAGAGCCTCTGCCACGGCGGTTGAAAGACAGCAATGCGTCAAACGTGAGGCCGCACCGGTGAGATGGGCATCGGCGAGACATTTTGCCCAAATCCGGGCCGTGCGCGGCGAAAACAGGACAACGCCCTCTGCCGTTTTACGCTTCAGCGCCTGGAGTGCGTTCTCGGGCAATTCACGAGCGGGCTCGGCGTCATAGAGCGGCAGGCGGGTGCAGGAAAATCCCTCGCCTTCCAGTTTGCTTTTAAGGTCACCGGAAATGACGGTGCCGGAGGGATAAAACAAGGCAGATCCTGCCGGGTCCAGCTCCGCCCGAGCCATGGCCGCCAGGGCATCCAGATCACCATGTGCGGTTCTGATATCCGTAAACCCGGCAGACTTGGCCGCCTTGGCTGAGGCGGGACCCACCGCCAGGACCGGCACGGAGATCAGGGCGTCGCTTCCAGGCAGGGCCGTCAGGGCACGGATGCTGTTCGCGCTGTTGACGAGAATGGCTTGCCAGGGCGTTGGGGGCAGTGTGATGCCGGGCAAGTTGTGAATCCGGATCAATGGGGCGGCCAGAGCCCTGTGGCCGGCGCGCTTGAGTTTAGCGATGAGCTTTTTTGCATCTGCCTCGGGCCGTGTGACGATGAACTGCATGAGACATTAGGCGCTGAAGATGTCCGGGCCGGCTTCCGTCTTCAGCTCCGCACCTGCATCACGCCCCATGTCTTCGGCGTCCTGCAGCGAACCTGCGCGCGCGGTCTCAAAATAACGCTCGCCATCTTCTGAGAGCACGCAAGCGCGTAGGCGCAGCTCAGACCCTGTGATTTCTGCCAGGCCCGCCAACGGGGTGCGGCAGGAGCCGTCAAGCACCGCCAGAAATGCCCGTTCAGCCGCCACGGTGATTTCCGTTGCCTTGTGGTTGAGCGGCTTCAACAGATCGCGCGTGGCGCTGTCGTCGGCGCGAACTTCAACGCCTATGGCCCCTTGCGCGACTGCAGGCAGCATTTCTTCCGGCGATATGGGCGCTGTTATGAGAGCGCTGCGGCCCAGCCGGTTGAGGCCCGCGCAGGCGAGGAAAGTGGCAGCAGCTACGCCCTCTTCGAGCTTACGGAGCCTGGTTTGCACGTTGCCGCGAAAGGGCACCACTTCAACATCGGGCCTAAGCCGCCGCAACTGCGCCTGGCGCCGCACGGAAGATGTGCCCACAACCGCACCTTCCGGCAGATCGGAAATGGATGCATGATGTGGACTGATGAAGCCGTCTCGCACATCCTCGCGAGTCAGCAAGCAATCGATGATCAAACCGGGTGGCAGCTCTGCGGGCATGTCTTTCATAGAGTGCACGGCCATGCTGAGGCTGCCGTCGTACAGCCCGTCCTCGATCTCCTTGGTGAAAAGACCTTTTCCGCCGATTTCCGCCAGGGGCCGATCTTGCACCTTATCCCCAGTGGTGTTGATGACAACGATCTCCACATCGTCCGGTGCCAGACCGTGAGCGGCCACCAGCTTGTCGCGCACCTCCTCGGCCTGAAGCAGGGCGAGCGGTGATCCGCGTGTTCCAATACGCAAGCGGCCAGATTGCACAGCACTCTCCTTTCTGTTTTAAGCATCCCGGCAGAGGATGCTCTTTGGCATGTTCTAGCACCAAAGGCAGGACAAAGTGGACCGAGAATTAACACTGTTGGGCATTGAAACCTCGTGCGACGAAACGGCAGCAGCCATTGTGCGGCGCCCTGTGTCAGGTCCTGGCGTGGTTTTGTCGACCCGGGTGCTCTCCCAGTTGGAAGATCATGCACCTTATGGCGGTGTGGTGCCCGAGCTAGCGGCCCGCGCGCATGTGCTCCATCTGGACCGCCTGATAGGAGAGGTCATGGATGAGGCGGGCCTCGCCTTTTCCGATCTTGACGGGGTGGCGGCCACCGCCGGTCCTGGGCTGATTGGCGGGCTGCTGGTGGGCCTGACCACGGCGAAGGCGCTCTGCTGGACCCACAGCCTTCCGCTTCTGGCGATCAACCATCTGGAGGGGCATGCGCTGACCCCTCGCCTGACAGATGGACTGGAGTTCCCCTATCTGCTGTTTTTGGCCTCCGGTGGCCACACGCAGCTTTTGAGTGTTGAAGCGCCGGACAGATATGTGCGGCTCGGCACAACGATTGACGATGCCCTGGGTGAGGCCTTTGACAAGGTGGCCAAGCTGCTTGGCCTGGGATATCCGGGCGGACCCTTGGTTGAACGGGCGGCCGGCACCGGCATGGCAGATCGGTTTTCCTTGCCGCGTCCGCTCATGGGAGACAGCAGCTGCAACTTTTCATTCTCCGGGTTGAAAACCGCTGTACGGCGCACGGCGCAAAGTCTCGAACCGGTTTCTGACAGCGACGTGTCGGACATCTGTGCGGGCTTTCAAGCTGCCGTGATGGAGGTGGTGGCTGACCGGTGCGGCCGTGCGATGGCGGTGTTCAGGCAGAAGCACCCGGGCGCAGACGCTACGCTCGTTGTTGCCGGTGGAGTGGCCGCCAACACGGCATTGGCCGGAGTGCTGCACGATCTTACCCAGGCAGACGGGTTCAAGTTGATTGTGCCCCCGCAATGGCTGTGCACGGACAATGCGGCCATGATTGCTTGGGTTGGGGCTGAGCGGCTGGCCATGGGTCAGCAGTGCGCACTTGGCGTGTCCGCCCGAGCCAGATGGCCTCTCGATAGGACGTCTGAGCCCGTGCTAGGGTCGGGAAAAGCTGGGGCGAAAGTTTAGGTCTATGGCGGCGGCAATTGACACTGTGGGCGTGGTGGGCGCCGGGGCTTGGGGCACGGCACTGGCTGCAGTGGCAAATCGGGCCGGCCGGAAGACCATTCTGTGGGCCCGTGAGCCCGAGGTCGTTGAGGCCGTAAGCCGCACAAACGAAAACACAGTGTTCCTTCCTGGCATCAAGCTGGATCCTGCAATTTCCGCCACCAATTCATATGCCGATCTGGAACCTGCCGATGCGTTGCTCCTGGTGGCTCCAGCACAGGCGACGCGGGCCGTCACCACGGCCCTCGCGCCCCATGTGGCGAGCGGTACGCCCGTGGTGATCTGCGCAAAGGGCATTGAGCAGGGATCAGGTGCCCTTTTGAGTTCCGTTTTGGGTGTCACCCTGCCCCAGGCAGAGGTTTCGGTCCTGTCCGGCCCCAGTTTCGCAGCCGATGTGGCCAACGGGCTGCCCACTGCCGTGACCTTGGCCAGCGCTTCTATGGTGGCCGCCCGGCGGCTGGCGGATGCTCTAGCGATACCGTCGTTCCGGCCATACTTGTCCGATGATGTCGTTGGAGCCCAGGTGGGCGGTGCTTTGAAAAATGTGCTGGCCATTGCTTGCGGCATTGTGGAGGGCAAAGGGTTTGGCGCCAGCGCCAGGGCGGCGCTCACCGCGCGGGCCTTTGCGGAGCTGCAGCGTTTTGGGGTGGCGCAAGGCGCCAGGGCGGAGACCCTTGGCGGGCTCTCCGGATTGGGCGATCTCATCTTGACCTGCAACAGCGCCCAGTCGCGCAACATGTCTCTGGGCTTGGCGCTTGGCCAGGGCCGGACCATGGAGGAGGTGTTGGCTGCGCGCAATTCCGTTAGTGAAGGGGTACATACGGCCAGCGTTGTCGTAGAGATGGCGGAAAAACTGGGGATAGATCTGCCCATATCCACTGCCGTCCACAACATTGTCTCCGGCCGCGCCAGTGTGGATGATACAATTGAAAGTCTGCTCACCCGTCCGATCCGGACCGAAACCTAAACTCCAGGAGAAATGACGTTATGTTGTATGCGTTGATCTGCACGGACAAACCAAAGTCCGTGGATCTGAGAATGAGCGTCCGCCCAGATCATGTGGCTTTCTTGCAAGGGCTTGGCGACCGGCTGAAAGCAGGTGGCCCGTTTCTCACCGATGAGGGCTCGCCGTGCGGCAGCCTGGTGGTGATCGAAGCGGAGAGCCGGCGTGACGCTGAAGCTATCGCTGCAGAGGACCCCTATGCAAAGGCGGGTCTTTTTGAGAGCGTTGAGATCAAACAGTGGAATTGGATTTTGAAGAACCCGGAGGAGTAAAGCATGGCCTATTGGCTGTTTAAGTCAGAGCCCGACAAATGGTCTTGGGATGAACAGAAAGCCAAGGGAGATGTGGGCGAGGAGTGGGACGGCATCCGCAACTATCAGGCGCGCAACAATATGCGCGAGATGAAGATCGGGGACCTTGGATTTTTCTATCACTCCAACGCCGGCAAGGATGTGGTGGGTATCGTTGAGGTGTGTGCCCTGTCCCATCCAGACAGCACCACCGATGATGAGCGTTGGGATTGCGTGGACGTGAAAGCGGTGTGCGACATGCCCAACCCGGTGACCTTGGCGGATGTGAAAGCCAATCCGAAACTGGAAGAGATGGCCTTGGTCAAGATGGTGCGCCTTTCGGTCCAGCCGGTGCGTCCCGACGAATGGGCCGAGGTGTGCCGCATGGGCGGTCTGAAGGACTTTCCACGTTCTGAATGACGTGATCTGCAACTTATGTTAGTTACCCTTTCGGTTAACTATAGGAGGGCAGCGTGATGGAGTTTTCTGGAATCAACTATTTGGCGGTGTTGGCGGCGGCTGTTGCCGCTTTCATGTTCGGGGCCGCCTGGTATGGCGGGTTGAGCAAGCAATGGATGGCCGCCGTAGGCTTGACAGAGCCGCCAAAGCCGAACCCGATCATTTACGTGATGACCTTCGGCTGCCAGCTGGTTATCGCCTGGGTACTGGCGGGCGTTATGGGTCATCTCTCTCAGGTTTCGCTAAGTGGCGGCATCATTTCCGCCGTCTTCGTCTGGTTCGGTTTTGTGGCAACGACCCTTATTGTCAATCACCGCTTTCAAAGCGCGCCCTGGTCGCTCACCATCATTGATGGCGGCCATTGGCTTGGGGTGCTGGTGATCATGGGCGCCGTGATTGGGCTGATTGGCGTTTAGGCGTAATGCAGCTTTTGGCTGTCGCGCTCTGAAATCAGCCAGGTGCGGAAGTTGAGAGCATGGGTACTTTCCGGCTGGTTGTAGCGGCGCACCAGATGGTAGCCAAACCGGGTCTTCAGGCTGGTGGCCAGAGGCTTAACGAGCCGGCCCGTGGCAAGATCATCGTCGACGAAATAGCGCCAGCCCAGCGCAACGCCTTGGCCGTTGCGGGCCGCCTCGATCAGGAGCGGGTAAGCATTGCATTGGAAGCTGCGTTGCTCACCGGTCAAACCTACCCCGTTTTCGGTGAGCCAGATGGCCCAGTTCATCCAGTTCCAACGCTCGTAATCCAGATCAATTAAGGCAGCCGAGGCCAGATCCGCCGGAGTCCTCACCGGACCGTAGCGTCCAAGATAGCTTGGCGCGCAGACCGGGAAGATTTCCTCCTCAATGAACAATTCGCACTCATAGCCGGGCCAGCTTCCATCGCCGTGCACAATGGCGAGTTCCACTGGATCTGCAAAACAGTCGTCGATCCGGTCCGAGGCGGTGAGCCGGATAAGGATATCCGGAAACAGGGCCTGAAACTTGTAGAGGCGCGGCGCAAGCCACAGGGCGGCGACGGAATCATCGGTTGCCACATGGAGCTGCTTGCCTTGGCCACCGGCGCCTCCGCGCACAGTGTTGGCAGCGCTGAGCAAGTGGCCGAGCGCAACGGAGACACTGTTTTGAAACGTGCGGCCCTCCGTGGTCAGGCGTACCACCTTATGGCCGCGCTCAAACAGGGCCACGCCCATGCGGTCTTCAAGGGTGCGGATCTGTTGGCTCACGGCCGATTGGGTGATGTTTAACTCGCTGGCCGCCTTGGTGAAACTCCCGTGGCGCGCGGCCGCCTCGAATGCGATTAAATGATCTAGTTGCGGAAGGGACTGCCGAAAGCTTTGCATTAGTATTTCTTACTCTAATAGGGAAGAAATGTTTGTTTGCGTCTCGTTTAGATCAGAATTACTAATTGTAAGCGAGTGACCAGGCAAGGCCCGGAGAGGAATATCCATGACGTCCCCTATTTTGAGATTGCGGGAGGGAGATGCGCAATTTTGCATGAACCCTGCAGAATCCTTCACCATCCCAGCGCGGTTCTACACCGACCCAATGATCCACGAGATGGAGAAGGAGGCGATCTTCTATCGGAACTGGTGGTGCATGGGCCACAAATCACAAGTGGCGTCGGCCGGGCAGTATCTGACCGCGCAAATCCATGAGCAAAGTGTGTTCGTGGTGCGGGGCCGGGACGGTGCTTTGAACGCCTTTTACAATGTATGCCCCCATCGCGGACACGAACTGTTGGATGGCCAGGGCCGCGCCAACCTTATCGTGTGTCCTTATCATGCCTGGTCGTTTGATCTGGACGGCAGCCTAAAGGCGGCTCGAAATACGCAAGATATGCATAGCTTCAACAAGTGTGATTTCGGTCTGAAGCCGGTGCGGGTTGAAGAGTTTTGCGGATTTGTGTTCGTCAATCTGGACCCGGATGCACCACCGCTCAAGGCGCAAACCGAGCATCTGGAGGACGAAATCCGCCACTACTGCCCACGTATTGAGGAGCTGGAGTTTGCGCAGCGCGACACTTATGACGTGGCGTGTAACTGGAAGGTGATGGTGGACAATTTCCTGGAATGCTACCACTGCCATCCTGCGCATAAGGATTTTGTGGACCTGGTGGATATGGATACCTACCGAACCACGGTGCACGGGATCTTTTCCAGCCAGGTGTCGGGCGCTGCGCGGTCAACCGACAACAACGCTTATAAGTTCAAGAAAGGCGATGTGGATTTCGGTTACGCCGGCTGGTTTTTGTGGCCGAACCTGACCATCTGGGTCTATCCGGGCGAGCCGAACATCTCAACCTTACAGATGGTCCCAGCGGGTCCTGGGCGCACCATTGAGTACCAGGACTGGTTTGTTCCCGGAGGCAAAGCCACAAAACAGCTGCAGGATGCAATGGATTATCAGAGGGTTGTTTTACAGCCGGAAGATGTGGCGCTGTGTGAAAAGGTTCAGAGGGGACTGAACTCAAAAGGCTATAATCAGGGCCGTTTTGTAATTGATTCTGAATTGTCAGAACTTTCAGAACATGCCGTTCATCACTTTCAGAGCCTCGTCGTAAAGGCGCTTGGTGCGGAACTGGAGAGTGTGCAATGACCGACAAAGCAAAGTTTCGCTTCGAGGTGGCCGGGTGGGTCCTATTCACCTTCTCGGCCCTGTTCTTCACCGTCTCCAGTGTGAAGGCCGGGGATCTGGCCGCAATCGCCGGTAGCGCACTGTTTCTTTTGGCCTGTCTTGTCTTCATGCGCCCGCTCTTGGCCTCGCGAAAACCTTAAGCGCGCATATTCGCCTTGATAAACCAGGGTCGAGCCGCCAAATGTGTCGGTCTGGAGTGATCAGACAGGCGTGCAGCCATGGATTCAGCGACACAGTTTATTCTCGGTGCCAGCGTCGCCGGCGTTACGCTTGGGCGCACGCTCGGACCCCGGGCACTGCTGGTGGGCGGCTTGCTCGGCACATTGCCTGATCTGGACTCGTTTATTCCCATGGGCAATGCCATCGACAATATGACATATCACCGTGGGTTCACTCATTCGGTGTTTGTGCTGACCGCAGTTTCTCCTGTGCTCGCAGCGCTTCTGACACGGACATTTGCCGCGCTCAGAGACAAGTTCGTCTACACATGGTTCGCGGTCTGGCTTTGCCTCTGCACCCACCCGATGCTGGATGCACTGACCACGTATGGAACGCAGATCCTCTGGCCTCTGGGGAGTGCGCCGCCTGCATTGGCGCCTGTCGCCTTTCCCTCGGTCTTCATCATTGATCCGGTTTACACGCTGATCCTGCTTGCAGGCGTGATTGCCTTTTGGCGGTGGCGAGAGCGGGGGTTCAAGGTGCTCACCGCCGCCCTTGCTGCGGCAACGGTTTATCTGGGCATCGGCGCCATGGGTCAAATGACGGTGAAGGCGAGGGCTGAGAGCCATCCGGCGTTCCAAGGCAAGGCCATCCACGTCCAGCCCACACCCTTTAACATTTTGGGCTGGCAGATTCTCGGTGTTGATGAAAATGAGTATGTTTCGGCCCTGACCGGGATCGCACCCGGCTGCGAAGTGGTGCCAATAACGCGAGGTGCCCGTGCCGCCCAGCCCCCGCTCACAGAAGGTCTTTCCAGCTCAGCTAAGCGGCTGGAGTGGTTCACGGACGGTTTCTTCAGCTACCGCCAAGAGGGCGACAAGCTGATACTCTCCGATCTGCGAATCGGGTTTTCACCCAGTTTCGTGTTTTCGTTCAAAGTAGCTGAAAACAACGGCGGATTGCTCAAGGCCGTCGTTCCCGAACGCCATAGAAGCGATGTGCCGCGCACCAGTCAGGTGGGAGAACTGCTGGGACGCGTGGCCGAAACCTTGAAAACCTGCTTCTAAAACGCTCCAGAGAAGTGTGGGCACGGCGCCTTGTGGGCGGCGGAGTTGGCTGATATGCAGCCCTTATGGCCAAAACGATCCGCATAGCCCCGTCCATCCTTGCCGCAGACTTCTCACGTTTGGCTGAGGAGGTTCGCGCCATTGATGAGGCCGGCGCCGATTACATTCACTTGGACGTCATGGATGGGCATTTTGTCCCAAATATCAGTTTTGGGCCAAGTGTTATCAAATCGTTAAGAAACTGTACGGATAAATTGTTCGACGTGCATTTGATGATCGCGCCGGTGGACCCTTATCTGGAGGCGTTCGCCGATGCCGGAGCCCAGATCATCACGTTCCATTGGGAGGCCGGGGCTCATTCTCACCGCACCATGCAGGCGATTAGAGCCTTAGGCTGCAAAGTGGGGATGGCGCTCAATCCGGCTACGCCTGCGGAAGTGGTCGCGCCGCTCATTGAGGATCTGGATCTGATCCTCGCCATGACGGTTAATCCGGGCTTTGGTGGTCAGTCGTATATTGCCAGCGTGGGTGATAAAATCTCCACGTTGCGGCAAATGATCGACGCATCCGGACGCGACATTGATCTAGAGGTGGATGGCGGCATCAGCTTTGAGACCGCCGGTAAAGCGATTGAAGCAGGTGCGGATGTTCTGGTGGCAGGAACAGCAACATTTCGAGGGGGCCCCGCGCAGTATGCGGAGAACATCGCTCGAATGCGTGCGGGCTCGTAAAGCTCTCGGCCTGGTGTCTGGGCGAGGCGGCCCATGAGTGCACGCACCATTCAAGCCGCAAACACCTCCCTTGGCACTGCCGTCAGTCAGGCCTCCACCACACTTCTGCACATGGCCTTGGGCCGCGCCAGTCTTCTGCTGCCACCCCCGCGGGCGATTACACCCAGGGAGGTGATTGTGGTGCCTGAACCAATGCGCAGCGGCAATCCCGACAGAGGCCGGGAAATCTATCGCGGCCGATACGGTCTGGCCGGCGAGACTGTCACCACAGGGGCCGTTCTGCCGTTCCAATGCTCGGCGTCTAAGGCCTGGCATCAACAGTTGCACACCTTTAGCTGGCTGTCCGATCTCAACGCCGGCGGCAATGAATTGCAGCGGGCTCAGGCCAGATCCTTGATCGGGGATTGGATCAAAACCCGTGACACTCACCACAAAGTTGCCTGGCAGATGGACACCACCGCCCGCCGGCTTCTGAACCTCTTGTACAATTGCGCCTTTCTGCTTGACCAGGCGGGTCAACAATTCGAGGACCTTTACTTCGTCTCCCTGGGGCGCCACATCCGTTGGATCCAGCGGCGTCTGCCGTTCGCGCCGGCGGGCCGTGGGAAGTTGGATGCGGCGATCGCGCTGTCCTATGCGGCGGTGTGCCTTGACACCGGACCGAGGTTTCGCGATGGAGCGTTTCAGGCCCTTGGCCGCGAACTGAGCGCTCAGATTCTGACCGACGGGGGGCATATTTCGCGCAACGGCCAAGTGCTTGTGGATGTGCTGCTTGATCTCCTGCCTTTGTCGCGGATCATTGAACGGCTGGGCGTAGAACTGCCCTCACACCTTTGCAATTCTATCGACAGAGCCGTGCCTATGGCGCGCATGCTCTGCCATGGAGATGGTGGGCTGGCGGCGTTTCACGGAGTGAGCAGCGCGAAACGCGGGGCCATCCGCGCCATTCTTGATCATGACGAGATCGGCGGAAAGCCCGTGGCCTTTGCGGCCTATTCCGGTTTTGGGCGTCTGCTTCACCGGCGCACCAATGTGCTGGTGGATTGCGGTGTGCCCCCGGCGCCATCCTATGCCGCCCAAGCTCACGCCAGCACCTTGGCCTTTGAGCTTTCGGAAGGTCTGCAACGGATCGTTGTGAACTGCGGGGAGCCAACCGCGCACATGCCGGAATGGGCAAAGCTGGTGCGGGCAACGGCCGCCCATTCCACTGCAAGTATCGGCGACCGGTCTTCAAGCCGGTTCATCGAGAATCGGTTGGTTCGCCGTTTCTTAGGCGGACCTGTGCACTGGGGACTTGGAGAAGTGAACTGCCGGGTTGACCGGCACGAAGGTGGCACGTTGCTTGTGGCCAGTCATGACGGCTATGCGCGCAGCCATGGTCTGCTCCACGAACGTGCTCTGTGGCTCAGTCCTGATGGTCTTAATCTGCGGGGCGAGGACAATTTTGTCGCCGCGGGCGAGCATGCCCCAAAAGGCGGGCGACAAAGCTATGCGATCCGCTTCCACCTTCATCCTTCTGTGAAAGCCACTCTGGCGCAAGATCAGAACACCGCCATGTTGCTGTTGCCGGATCGTTCGGGGTGGCGGTTCAGCGTGAAGGGCGCGCGTTTGTCGTTGGAAGACAGCGTCTATTTGGTCGACCGACCCACACCTCAACGCACGGTGCAGATCGTTCTCTCAGGTCACGCAGCTGAGGATCACAAAGTGATCTGGGCATTCAAAAAGCTCGCCAAGCAGGCAAAAAGCCAGTTAGATCAGGAAGATGCACCGCAATTGCCGCTTTGAGGCAGAGCGGCATGTGGCAGCGCGACAGATCCATCAACAATATGTGTTCTCCAATGCGACGGAACTTTCGCCATTGTTCCGTCTTACTGGATATTCCCGATCAAAAAACAAATGAGGCAGACTATGACTAAAACGTTCAGACTGCTTACGCTTGCCACAGTTAGCGCCGGTGCACTGGCCATAGCCGGGTTCACCGTGCCAGCAAACGCCGACCATCGTGGGGGCGGCTGGGGTGGTGGGTACCATCAAAGTGGTCCCAAGCATCATCGCGGCATGGGTCGCTGGTTCATGAATCGCTATGATGCCGACAAAGATGGCAAGGTCACCCAAGAGGAAGTGGACACCAACCGCACAGAGCGCCACGGCAAGTATGATGCCAATGGCGACGGCAAACTGTCGCTGAAAGAGTTCGAAGGACTTTGGCTTGAGGCCTTCCGCAAGCGCATGGTTCGCGCATTCCAACGGTTTGACGAGGATGGCGACGCGGTTGTGACGCTTGATGAGTATATGATGCCGCTCGCCGACGTGGTGGAACGTCGGGACCGGAATGGTGATGGGGCCCTCAGCCGGGCCGACCGCCGGCATGGCAAACACCACCGCAAACACCGCCGTGGCTCTCATGGCGATGAGGACGGTGACAGACGCGACGACTGATCGGTTCAGGTTTGCGGCACTTTGGCCGTGCATGATTTGGCTCCGGTGGTTCAAACACCGGAGCCTGCATGCTATGGCGGCCTCATGAACAAGGCAAATCACACCATTAAGCGGGCCCTGATCTCGGTTTCCGATAAGACGGGCCTGACCGAGTTCGCCGCTGCCCTGGCGGAGGCCGGGATTGAGCTCGTGTCGACAGGCGGCACGGCACGGGCGATTGCTGATGCCGGGATCGCCGTGCGCGATGTGTCCGATCTCACCGGTTTTCCAGAAATGATGGATGGGCGGGTGAAGACACTTCACCCGATGGTGCATGGGGGCATCTTGTCTGTGCGCGGCAATGCCGATCATGAAGCCATGCAACGCGCACATGAGATCGGCGATATCGATCTGGTGGTGGTGAATCTCTATCCGTTTGAGCAAACAGTTCAACGCAATGCCGGCTATGATGAGGCCATCGAGAACATTGATATTGGCGGTCCCGCCATGATCCGCTCAGCGGCCAAGAACCATGCGGCCGTAACGGTTGTCATTGAGCCTGCCGATTACGGCCGCGTGCTCGAAGAGATTTCCGCCCATGATGGCGCCACCACCTACGAGACCCGGCAATATCTGGCGGCCAAGGCGTATGCGCGAACCGGCGCTTATGATGCAGCTATTTCCAATTGGTTCGCAGCGGAGCTTGATACCGCGGCGCCGGAGTTTCGCAGCTTTGGCGGACGGCTGGCGCAATCTTTGCGGTACGGGGAGAACCCCCATCAACAGGCGGCGTTCTATCGGGATGGCAATGCTCGTCCCGGGGTCGCGACGGCGCGGCAGGTTCAGGGCAAAGAGCTCTCCTACAACAATATCAATGACACCGATGCGGCGTATGAATGCGTGGCCGAATTTCCGGGCGACCAGCCTTCTGTGGCCATCATCAAGCACGCAAACCCATGTGGGGTGGCGGTAGGCAACACCGTGCTGGAGGCCTATCAGAAGGCGCTGCGCTGCGATCCGGTCAGTGCGTTCGGGGGCATAGTGGCCGTGAACCAGGCCTTGGATGGCGCGGCTGCCGAAGCCATTGTCGATGTGTTCACCGAAGTGATCATCGCACCTGGAGCTGATGAGGCGGCGCTGGAGATCATTGGCGCAAAGAAGAACCTGCGGCTTCTGCTCACCGAAGCTATGCCGGATCCGTCCGCGCCGGGCCTTGCCTTCAAATCGGTCGCAGGGGGCATGCTGGTGCAGTCCCGCGATGGCGGCCATGTGGGCCTGGCCGATCTGAAAACGGTGACCAAACGTGCGCCCAGCGCGCAGGAACTGGACGACCTATTGTTCGCCTTCAAGGTGGCAAAGCATGTGAAGTCCAATGCCATCATCTATGTGAAAGATGGAGCGACGGTGGGTATTGGGGCCGGCCAAATGAGCCGCGTGGACTCGGCGCGCATTGCAGCGCGCAAGTCAGGTGATGCGGCCGAGTCAGCCGGTCTCGACACGCCCCTGGCCGAGGGATCGGTGGTGGCGTCTGACGCCTTCTTCCCCTTTGCCGACGGCCTTTTGCAGGCCGCCGAGGCGGGCGCCACCGCAGTGATCCAGCCGGGCGGATCCATGCGCGATGAAGAGGTCATTGCTGCGGCCGATGAGGCCGGTCTTGCGATGGTGTTTACAGGGCTGCGTCACTTCAGACACTGAACCAAAACGGAACGGGAGTTTGTGTCCATGCTGGTCACCACAACAAACACAGTTGAAGGGCGCACCGTTGCGGAGTATCGCGGCATTGTTGCTGGCGAAGCCGTGATGGGGGCCAACATATTCCGCGATTTGTTTGCCTCCATCCGCGATATCGTCGGTGGCCGGTCAGGTGCTTACGAAAAAGAGCTGAACAACGCGCGCGCCATCGCCATTGAAGAAATGTCTGAACAGGCGCAAGCCCTCGGTGCCAATGCGGTGATTGGCGTTGATATCGACTATGAGACCGTCGGCGACAAGAGCTCCATGTTGATGGTCACCGCCGCGGGCACGGCGGTGGTGCTGCGCTGATCAGTCTGCCGCCAGCTCGCCCAACGCGCTGGCCGCCAAGGTAAGCCGGGCCAACGTGAATTCAGAGCCGGACACCATGTCGTGCACCGTGTGACGGGCCTGGTTCAAGGTTTCCCCATTGGCACTCATCCAAGCGTCCATGGCCGAACCTTTGCTCTTTGCCGAGAAGGTCTGCATCATGATGGAGCGCAGAGCCAGGAACACATTGTCCACGGCCCGGTTAATGGCGATCCGCTCATAATGATCGCGTGCGGAAATCTGCAAGGTGCGGGCCACGATCTGGTCAATGCCCAGCTCATGGGCCATTGCGAAACTGGCTTTGCCCACATCTTTCAGTGGCTTGCCTGTGCGGCCGGCCACCAGGACCACGTCGGAGCTGCGCGACAGGAAGCGCAAATCTGAGATCTTGGCCGCCAGGGCGGCGGGAACTTTCTGATCCTTCAAGGATGCAGAAAACTCGGTCACCCGTTCCAGTTGGCGTTCCGGAAGCACCTTGGAGAACATCGGCGCCAGAGCTGTAAGGGCCTTGCCGTAGTGGTCCACCACGGGCAGGATGCCTTTGCTCCAGTCGCCGTTGCGAGCAAACCAGGTCATTTGGCGGCGGAGCGCCGTCTGCAGTTCGTCATAAAGGCTGATCTGCGTTTCCGATGCGATCTTGTTGTCAAGCGCATCGATCTCTGCGCGGATCTCGGTTAGGCCCAACACATCATTTGCTGCAGCAAAAGAGCGGGCGAGATCGGCCACCCCTGCGCCGGTTTCTTCCAAGAGCCGGCTCACATATGCAGGACCTGCCTCGTTGATCATGTCATTGGCCAGAACGGTGGAGATGATTTCGCCGCCCAGCCGGTGGCCTTTGATTTCGCCGTCAAACTTCTTGCGCATCTGAGCGGGGAAATACTCTGAAAGAGCCCGGGCAAAATAGGGTTCAGACGCTATGCCGCTGGCCTGCAGTTGTTCGAACAGAACCAGCTTGGCGTAGGCCATCAACACGGCAATCTCCGGCCGGGTCAGCATCTGACCCGCCGCGTTGCGGTCGGCGAGTTCTGCATTGTCGGGCAGATCTTCCACCTCCCGGTCCAGATCGCCATTGGCCTCAAGGGCTTGCATCATGCGCACCAGGAAGCCGAATTCTTCGTCACCGCCATGCCGGGCCATGGTGATCGCCAGGGTTTGCAGATAATTGTTGCGCAGCACCAACTCTGCGACCTCATCGGTCATCTTCTCAAGCAGTTGGTTGCGGGCTTTGCGGGTGAGTTTTCCCGATTGCTCGGCTGCACCCAAGGCGATCTTGATGTTCACCTCAACGTCTGAAGAGTTCACGCCGGCGGAGTTGTCGATGGCATCGGAGTTGATCCGTCCGCCATGCATATCAAACTCGATCCGGGCGAGCTGAGTGAAGCCGAGGTTTGCACCTTCACCCACCACCTTGGCGCCCACTTCCGGAGCTGTTATGCGCAAGGCGTCGTTTGCCCGGTCGCCCACATCGGCATCGGTTTCGTACGTAGCCCGCACGTAGGTGCCAATGCCGCCGAACCACAAGAGATCGCACGCCGATTTCAACAGTGCCTTGATCAGCTCGGTGGGGGTACACGATTTCACCGTGAGACCGGTCATCGCCTTCATCTCAGGCGACAGGGGCACCGTCTTGAGCGAACGCGGGAAGATGCCGCCTCCCTTTGAGATCAGCTTGGTGTTGTAGTCCTGCCAGCTGGAGCGTGCGAGTTTGAACATGCGGTTGCGTTCAGCCCAGCTTTTGGCCGGATCGGGGTTTGGATCGATGAAGATGTCCCTGTGATCGAACGCCGCGACCAGTTTGGTGGCCTTGGACAGGAGCATGCCGTTGCCGAACACATCGCCCGACATGTCGCCGCAACCGATTGCGGTGAATGGCTGGGTTTGAATATCGATGTCCATTTCGCGGAAGTTGCGTTTCACCGCTTCCCAGCCGCCTCGGGCCGTAATGCCCATTTTCTTGTGGTCATAGCCCGCCGACCCGCCGGAGGCGAATGCATCGCCCAGCCAGAAATCGTGGGCTTCGGAAATGCCATTGGCGATATCAGAGAACGTGGCTGTGCCCTTATCGGCGGCAACCACCAAATAGGGATCATCCCCGTCATGTCGTACCACGCCTTCAGGGGGAATCACTTTCACGCCTTTCAGATTGTCGGTGATCTGCACCAGAGATGTTATGAACAGCTTGTAGCACCGGACACCTTCAGCCAGGAACTCTTCACGCGACATTTCGCCGGTGAGGTGCTTGGGCACGAAACCGCCCTTTGCCCCGACGGGAACGATCACCGCGTTTTTCACCTGCTGCGCCTTGGCGAGCCCCAGGACTTCGGTGCGGAAATCCTCAGGCCGGTCCGACCATCTGAGGCCGCCACGGGCAATCGGACCGCCGCGCAAGTGGATGCCTTCCACGTCCGGGGCGTAAACATATATCTCCCGGTAGGGGCGCGGCTCAGGGAGCTCATCGATCAGGCTGCTGTTGATCTTGATGGCGATGGTGGGGCGCATCTCGCCTGCGTCATCGGTCTGGTAGAAGTTGGTGCGTAACGATGACTGGATGAGGTTCATGAAGCGCCGCAAGATCCGGTCGTCGTCCAGGCTTGGCACATCGGCCAGGGCCGTTTCCACGCGCTTTGCAAACTTGCGTTCACCGGCCTCGCGGCCCTTCTCTGCGGCGCTGCCCAAGGCAAAGCGTGCCTCAAACAGGGACCACAGATCGCTGGCAATCGAGATATGGCGGATCAGCGCTTGCCAAAGATAGTGGTCGGAATAGGGAATCCCGGCCTGGCGCAAGTAGCGGCCAAGGGCCCGCAGCAATGCGGTTTCGCGCCATGTGAGGCCGGCCTTTAGCACAAGATTGTTGTAACCGTCATTCTCCGCCCGTCCGGACCAGACGGCCTGGAAGGCGTCTTCAAGAAGGTGTCCGCGGGCCTCCAGATCGAGAGCTCCCCCGTCTGAGGTTTGCAGCGCAATGTCGTGCAGCACATAGTTGGCGCCGCTGGTTCGGATCGTGAACGTGCGCTCGTCGATGGCCTTCAGGCCCAGTTGTTCCAGAATGGGCAAGCGGTCGCTGAGCCGAATGGGATCGCCCAAATGGTAGAGCTTAAGGTTCACCCGGTCCGCGCTGGAGCCCTTCTGGCGATACAACACCAGGGCCACATCGATGCCGTCGTCCAGAGACTTGATGCGCCCAATATCGGTGATGGCCTGTTCGGGCTCATAGGCAAACTGATAGGAAACGGAGAAGGCCCCGCCATACGTGCTCTGGAGGTCGGCCGCTTCGGCGGGCTCAGTGCTTTCATCAATCGCATCGGCCAGACGGTCTTCCCATGTGCGGATAATCTCCACCATGGCCTGTTCGAGCGACTCTGTGGAAGGCCTGGGCATTTTGGTGCCTGCCCGATGGCCGATAATGTAGTGCACCCTGACAAGAGACCCCTCTGGGAAGGAGGGGAAAAAGGCGGACACAATGCCATCATAGCTCTGGGCCAGCATGTCGCCCACGGTGGCGCGCACGTCTGAAGTGTAGCGGTCGCGAGGGAAGAAGGCGAGCACCGAAGCGAAGCGGTCAAACTTGTCGACCCGGATAAAGAGCCGTGGCCTCGGTCGTTCATCCAGTTGCATGATGCCGTCAGCGATTTCGCCCAGCAGATCAGGCTCGATCTGGAACAGTTCATCGCGCGGATAGGTTTCCAGCACATTGAGCATAGCTTTGCCGGAATGGCTCTCCGGCCTGAAGCGCGAAAGCTTGAGCACCTGATTGATGCGCCGGCGCAGGATGGGAATGAAGCGCGGGCTGCGGGTGTAGGCGGTGGAGGTGAAGAGGCCCACGACCCTGAGTTCACCGATCAGCTTGCCGTCATCGTTGAACCGCTTGATGCCGATATAATCCATATGGACGCGGCGGTGCACGTTGGAACGCACATTGGCCTTGGTGATGATGAGCGGGGCTGGCGTTGCCATGAACTCCACCAGCTCCGGCGTGTAGGAGGCCATTTCAGCGCCCCGCCTGAGCACCTGAACCTTGGGGTCGCGCAGAATGCCGAGGCCATCGCGTGCAACCGGTTTCAAATCGCCCTTGGCCACGTTTCCGGTAAAGTCGAAGGTGCGGATGCCCATGAGGGTGAAGTGGTCATCAAGCAACCACTGCATGAACTCCAAAGCTTCGGCCAGCTCGTCCACGGCAATCGGGGGCGGCATGTGCTGGTAGTCCTGGATCAAGGCGCGCAGCGCCGCCTGCATGGGTTTCCAATCGGTCACCACAAAGCGCACTTGGTCGAGGATCGACTTGAGACTGTTCTGCAGCGCTTTGAGATCGCCTGCCGTCTGGACCCGGCCCACAAAAATCTGGATCAGGCTTTCGCGAACAATGCCGCCCTGGGCAGGGTCGGTCCCGCGGGGCAGGATTTCCAGGATGCCGCCCCCGCGATCTTTCCGCGTGGAGATGATGGGGTGCAGAACGAGCCGGATCTCCAGGCCATCTTCATTCAAGGCGCCGAGCACGGAGTCCAGCAGAAACGGCATATCGTCATTGCTGATCTGTATGACCGTGATGTCATCGAGGCCGGCACTCGTTGGATTGCTGACCGCCACGCCCGCCCGGCCGGGCCGATGTGCCTTGAAAAACTCCAGGCTGTCCTTCGCCAGTTCCGCCAAAGCGCCGGCGTCGAACTCCTTGAGATCGGCAAGGTGCCCATCCTCGTACAGCCGCGAGGTGAACGCTTTAAGCAATCCACTGGCGTTGCCGCCCAGTTTTCGAGTGATTGAAGCAAGAAACGCTTTGAGCTTTTTATCGTCCGGCATATGACCTCCCCATCAGGCAGTGGCGGTGCTTGCGTGACAGCACCCTAGGCTTGAAAAAAACAGACTACGCCCACTAACATCTGCATTACGACCACCGCTGACTAAAACCATAGGAGCGACAGTTGAGTGAATCCAGCAGAAAAAGACCATCCGATGTGGTTGCATTGGATCTTCCGGATACGGATTTGAGCGAAGAGCAGGAGCGTTACTTTCAAGTTTGCGAAGAAAAGTTGGGTTTCATTCCGAATGTTCTGACCGCATACAGTTTCGAGCCAGCCAAATTGGATGGGTTTACAGGCCTCTACAATGAGCTGATGCTCTCAGACAGCGGACTGAGCAAACTTGACCGCGAGCTGATTGCAGTGGCCGTGTCATCGGTCAACAAGTGCTACTACTGCCTGGTGGCTCATGGTGCATCGGTACGCAAGCTTTCCGGCAACGCCAGTTTGGGCGAGCAGATGGTGATGAACCACCGGACCGCTGATCTTGAACCGAGGCAGCTGGCCATGTGCGCGTTCGCTGTGAAGCTGACCGAGGCGCCCCATAAGGTGGTGGACTCTGACCGGCAAAGCTTGCGCGAGGCTGGCTTTACTGATCGCGAGATTTGGGACATTGCCGCCGTGGCGAGCTTCTTCAACATGTCGAACCGTATGGCGATCGCCACGGACATGCAGCCGAACGAGGCGTATCATTCCATGGCGCGGTGAGGGGCGGGATGTGTGCCCTTGCATACGCGAGGCCTTTGAGCTCAGAAGATTTCTGCTTTCGCAGGAACGCTGAACGTGTCAGTCCAGCGCTTTAAACCACGTGTCGCTGAGCGTGTATCCTTGTGGAAAAGGATCTTCCGGATCGAGCACATAGTTGTGGAACCCAGTGATCCAGGCCCGCCCGGCGATGGACGGGTGAATGGCCGGTGTGCCGTCAGACAGCTGAACCTCACTTTCAATGCGAGCATCAAAGCGCGAGCCGATCACCGAGAGGGAGACGAAGTCTTCGCCCATGCCGATTTCACCCTTCGCTTTCAGCACTGCGAGGCGGGCAGCAGTGCCCGTGCCGCAGGGTGAGCGGTCCAGCTTGCCGGGCGAGATGACCACCGTGTTGCGGCCGGTCTTCACGCCGTCCACGGTTTCCACCGGGAGAGTGAACTCAGTAAAGCCCAAATGATTGAACTCCGGATCGGGCATGTCAGGGTGCTGCAAGGTGATTTGCTCGCGTGCAGCCGCTTTAATCGCCTCTCCCGTTTCCACCAGCTGGCGCGCTTCCTCTTTCACGATCTTGAAGCCGAACCGCGTGGCATCCACAAGGATGAAGAATGCCCCGCCATAGCCGACGTCGATCGTCACCTTGCCATGGCCGGGTACGTCGATCTCTGCATCAAGAAGAGCGGCGTAGCAGGGCACGTTGGTGAGGCGCACGCGCTCGCAGCGTCCGTTTTTGCAATCGGCCACCACACGCACAAGACCGCCTGGCGTCTCCAGCGTCAGCCTGGTCTGAGGTTCTTGCATGGGGAGCATGCCGGTTTCCAGGAGTACGGTGGTCACGCACATGCAGTTGGACCCGGACATGGCCGGATAATCTTCCGGTTCCATGATGACGAAGCCTGCGTCAGCCTCCGGTGACTTTGGCGGCACCACCAGATTGACGTGACAGAAGGCGCCGCCGCGCGGTTCGTAGATCAGAAACTTTCTGAGGTCGTCCTGATGGCGCCACAGATGCATGGACTGGTCGTACAGCGTGTCGCCAGGCGGGGGCAGCACGCCGCCTGTGATGACCCGGCCCACTTCGCCTTCGGCATGGGAGCTGACCACGGTGATGGTGCGGCTGGATTTCATTATTCGTCTCCCTGCAGGATGATCAGATGGTTGGGCAACTCATCCTCATCGTCTTCGTTGATGGGAAAGTGCTCTGCCAAGACGTCTGCAGACAGTCTGATGGCGGCCACAAACCCGTCTTCCACTTCTTTCTTCTTCAAATGGCCGAGCAATGCGGCCAGGGCCTGATCCCAGACCTCCGGACTGACTTTCTGATAAATGCCCTCATCGGCGATGATCTCGCCATACCTTTCCGCCACCGAGACAAATATGAGAACCCCTGTTCGGTTTTGTGTGGTGTGCAGATCCTGGCTGAGGAACTGGTCCAGCGCATGGCGGTGCGCGCGCTTGTGGGCCAGTCCCCGCGGGACGATGCGATAGCGGATCAAAGGCACGCTCAAGACCAGCGTGACCCCCAGGAAACACAGGAGCTGGATGAAGTAGATCGTATCTCCCGCCAGGTTTGTGAATTGGAACAACGCAAGCGGCAGGGTCAATGCGGCTACGGCTGCCCACAGGAGTGGCACGTGCAGATAATCGTCGCTGTTGGGGGCGACCACGGCGACGATCTCGCCGCTGGTGCGCTTTTCCGCGGCGTTGATCTCAGCTGAGATGCGGGCCTGAACCTGCTTGTTGAGAAACTCCATATCACCAGCCTCCTGATGAGCCGCCGCCGCCGAAGCTGCCGCCCCCGCCACCGAAGCCCCCACCGCCCCCGCCGGACCATCCGCCACCCCCACTGGACCAGCCGCCGGAGCTGGTGCTGCCGGAGCGCCCAAGCCATGCGCTGCGGCCGGAGAATACAGCATAGATGTGCCAAATGATGATCAGGATAACGATGATCGTGAAGATTGTGTCGATGAGCTCTTGATGGCGCACCGGATCGGCTGCGGGCTGGCGGGCCATCAATGTTTCTGTGCCGCTGGTCAGCGCCGTGATCAGATCGGTCGCGCCCGCCGTGATGCCGCCCGGGAAATCACCGGCCCGGAACCGGGGAACGATTGCGCTGTCGATGATCAGTTTGGTGAGCGCATCTGTGAGGACCCCTTCCAGGCCGTAACCCACTTCGATGCGCACTTTGCGTTCTTTGGCCGCAACGATCAGCAGGGCGCCATTGTTCTTCTCTTTCTGTCCAATGCCCCAGTGGCGGCCAAGTTGATAGCCATAGGTTTCGATGGTCTCGCCCTGGAGGGATTTGAGCGTGACCACAACGAGCTGATCGGTGGTTTGCTTCTCCAGCGCCTCCAGTTTCTTGCTTAAAGAAGCGCGGGTGCCCGCATCCAACAGCCCGGCCTGGTCAACCACGCGGCCGGTCAGTTGCGGGAAGTCCGGGGCGGCAAAGGCGGCGGCTATCCAGAGCAACAAAAGGCCATACGTGGCTGCGATCACCGCGGTTGGTCGGTGTTGGCACATCCGCTGAGCCTAGTTGTTGAAGTTGACTTTTGGCACTTCGGTGTCTGTTTGCTCAACCGTGAAGTTGGCCATGGGTTTGTTCTCTGGATAGAGGAACTGGGCCCACCATCTGCCGGGGATGGTTTTCAACTCTGTGTTGTACACCCGCACGGCCTCAATATAGTCCCGCCGTGCGACTGCGATCCGGTTCTCCGATCCCTCCAGCTGCGATTGAAGTGTTACGAAACTCTGGTTCGATTTGAGGTCCGGGTAGCGTTCGACCACCACGAGAAGGCGGGATAGGGCAGACGACAGGGCACCCTGATTTTGCTGGAACGTCTGCAGGGCCTCCTGGTTCGTCAGGATGTCGGAGGGCAGGTTGGTTTGCGTGGCCTTGGAGCGAGCCTCCACCACGGAGGTGAGCACGTCTTTCTCCTGAGCGGCAAAACCCTTCACCGTTTCAACCAGGTTGGGGATCAGATCGGCGCGGCGCTTGTACTGGTTGAGGACCTGGCTCCAGGCCGACTTCGCCTTCTCCTCGTAAGTGGGGATATTGTTGACGCCGCAGCCCGCCAACACAATGGCGGCGGTCATGAGAATGAATGCCGTTTTCAGACGCTTGGCCAGCATGGGGAGATCCTCCGAATCGTTCGCGCACAGACTAGAGCAGTTCTTTGTCATATGGAATCGCTTGACCGGGTTTTCGCCGGCGAGGTAGTGCTCCATGAAGTCCGGGTCGGTCGGGCCGCAGGGAATGGTGATGCGTTTGCGG
>JBCDDQ010000004.1:0-36977 GCA_039180225.1 Pseudomonadota bacterium | reverse complement strand
GCGTTCCCGTTGCCGGGTGCCGCATGGGATGACGGTTTTGCTTCTGACACTAAATACGCGCCCCAATGTCACCAATCTTCTTAGCCCGCCGCCACAGATCAAGCTCAATGAAACCGGTTGACGGAAAAACCCCAAACACACTAAATCTGCTCCGGCATGGCAAATTTAGGGATTTAGGCTTAACAAACGGCTAAATTTGCCACCTCCGACGCTTCCCCGACTTTGACCCAGGCGGACCATAATGCGGACATTTCCAACCTTAAAAGACCTTGCCGCAGAACAAGGAAACGAGCTCGGCGTGAGCGATTGGCTGGTCATCGATCAAGAGCGAATCAATATGTTCGCCGATGCCACAAATGATCATCAATGGATCCACGTTGACCCGGAGCGCACGCAAGCTGAATTGGGCATGAGCACGATTGCGCACGGCTATCTCACCTTGTCGCTGGTTGTGCCCTTCGCAGAGCAGATATACGCGGTGGACAGCGTCAAGCGCGCCATCAACTACGGCAGCAACAAAGTCCGCTTCACAAACATGGTTCCGGTGGGCTCACGGGTTCGCGGCCGCCTCAAATTGTTGCGAGCCTCCTTGGGAGATGGCACTTGCCGCATTATCTCTGAGGTTACAGTGGAAATCGAAGGTCAGGACAAGCCTGCCATGATGGCGGAGACCATTACACTGTTTTACGAGTAACCTCCTGACAATAGGATGACTTTTGAGATGAAGGTGACCAAAACCGACGCCGAATGGCGCGAACAACTGACCCCGGAACAGTATCGCGTTACGCGCGAACACGGCACCGAGCGCGCGGGCAGCCACCCCTACAACGCAGAGAAGCGCAAAGGCGTGTTCAACTGCATCTGCTGCGGGCGCGAGCTCTTCGGTTCCGGCTCCAAGTTTGAGTCCGGCACCGGCTGGCCCAGCTTCTTTGCCCCAGCCTCCGAAGATGCCGTGAGCGAGTACACGGACCGCTCCTGGTTCATGGTGCGCACCGAAGTGCGCTGTGCCGACTGTGATGCCCATCTGGGCCATGTGTTCCCCGATGGCCCCCAGCCCACCGGCCAGCGCTATTGCATGAACGGTGCAGCGCTTGATTTTGAACCAGATCAGGAGTAGTGGCGCCATGACCAAAGCAGACGGCTCGGCCGCCCCTCCCCTCGCCCCGAAAAAGCCCGTGACCCGTGAGATGCATGGGATCAGCTCCAGCGACGACTATCACTGGTTGCGCGATGACAACTGGCAGGACGTGATGCGGGACCCCTCGGTTCTGCAGGCCGAAATTCGCGCTTATCTGGAAGCAGAGAACGCCTATACCGAGGCAAAACTGGCACACACGAAAGAGCTCCAGGACAAGCTGTTTGCCGAGATGAAGGGCCGCATCAAAGAGGATGACAGCTCAGTGCCGACCCCGGACGGCCCGTTTGCCTATCTGACCTCCTATGTGGTGGGCGGCCAGCATCCGCGCCTGTGCCGTCAACCGCGCGATGGCGGCGAGGACGTGGTGTTGATCGACGGCGATGCGTTGGCGGACGGCAAGGCGTTTTTCGTGTTTGGCGGATTGAGCCACGCTCCAAACCATGAGCTTGTCGCCTGGAGCGCCGATGAAAACGGCTCTGAGTATTGCACGCTGCACATCCGCGACGTGGCCACGGGCAAGGACCTTGAGGACAAAGTTGAAGATGTTGCAGGCGGCGCCACCTGGAGCAATGACAGCCGCGATCTGTATTACTCCAAGCTGGATGAAAACCACCGTCCGTCAAAAATCTACCGGCACCGGCTCGGCACCCAACAAAGTGAAGATGAGCTGATGTTCGAGGAAGCCGATCCGGGCTTCTTTGTGGATGTGGATGCAACCCAGTCCCGCCGCTTCATGGTGATCTCGGCCAGCGACCATCAGTCTTCCGAGCACTATCTGATCGACACTGAGGCTGAGGCGGCAGAGCCTGTGTTGATCTCGAAGCGTCAGCCAGAGATGGAATATGACGTGGAACACCAGGGTGATCGGCTGTTGATCCTGACCAATGCGGACGATGCGGAAGACTTCAAGATTGTCGAAGCGCCGGTGAGCGCGCCGCATCGGGAAAACTGGCGTGATGTGGTGCCCCATAAGGCCGGGCGGCTGATCTTGTCCCACACGGCCTTGAAGGACTTCCTGGTGCGCCTTGAGCGTGAGGATGGTTTGCCCCGGATTGTCATCACCGAGACGGCGACCGGCGAAGAACATGCCATCAGTTTTGAGGAAGAGGCCTATAGCCTGGGCCTTTCGGCCGGCTACGAATACGACACCGATTGGGTGCGCTTCACCTATTCCTCCCTGACCACGCCAGCGCAGGTTTTCGACTACAACATGCGCACCCGCGAGCGGGTGTTGCGCAAGACGCAGGAAGTGCCTTCCGGTCATGATATCTCCGACTATGTGACCCGGCGGATTATGGCGCCGTCGCACGATGGCGAACTGGTTCCCATTTCCATCCTTTATCACAAGGACACCAGGCTGGACGGTTCAGCCCCGTGCCATCTTTACGGCTACGGCGCTTATGGCGCGGCCATGCCGGCGGCGTTCTCCACCACCGTACTCTCTATCGTGGACCGCGGATTTGTGCACGCCATTGCCCATGTGCGCGGCGGCAAGGAGCGTGGCTATCGCTGGTACAAGGCCGGGCGACTGGAGCATAAGGAAAACACGTTCAAGGATTTCATCGCCGCCGGCCAGGCGCTGTGTTCGGACGAGTACAGGTTCACCTCGCCAGGCAAGATCATCGCCCGAGGCGGCAGCGCGGGCGGCATGTTGATGGGGGCCGTGGCCAACATGGCGCCGGAACTTTTCGGCGGTATCATTGCGCAGGTGCCGTTTGTGGATGTGCTTGCGACCATGCTGGACGACAGCCTGCCGCTCACCCCGCCGGAGTGGAACGAATGGGGCAATCCGATTGCCTCAGCTGAGGCCTACACCTGCATCGCCGCCTATTCGCCTTACGACAATGTTGAGGCCAAGGTCTATCCGCCGATCTTCATCACCGCCGGGCTCACCGACCCGCGGGTCACCTACTGGGAACCCGCCAAATGGTGTGCCAAGCTGAGAGCGTTAAAAACGGACGATAACCTCTTGCTTTTGAAGACAAATATGGACGCAGGCCACGGCGGCGCATCGGGCAGGTTCGACAGTTTGAAGGAAACTGCCGAAGCCTACGCCTTTGCCATCGATGTTGTTGAGGGGGCCTGAACCCCCTAGCCCGCAGCGTCGAAGATCTCTGCCTTGGCGGTGCGTTCGCGGCGGACGATGAGCTTGTTGAGGGCGCTCACATAGGCCTTGGCGCTTGCCACCATGGTGTCGGTGTCCGCACCGCGGCCCGTTACCGTCTTGCCGTTCTCTTCCAGTTTCACCGAAACCTCAGCTTGCGCGTCGGTGCCTGCCGTCACGGCTGAGACCTGATAGAGCTTCAACGTGGCCTTATGATCCACCATGGCTTTAATGGCATTGAACGTGGCGTCCACCGGCCCGTCGCCGGAGGCCTCCTTGGTTTGATGTTCGCCGTCAATGCTCAACGTCATGGTGGCCCGTTGGGGCCCACCTGTGCCGGCGATCACCGTTAAGGCCACCACCTGGATGCCGTCATGGGCGTGGGCGCGCTGGTCATCCACCAGGGCCTCAATATCCTCGTCGTAGACATGCTTCTTCTTGTCGGCCAGGTCCTTAAAGCGCACGAACGCGTCCTGGAACTCGTTGTCGGACATGTCGTAGCCCAAGTCCTTGAGCTTTTCCTTGAAGGCATGGCGCCCGGAGTGCTTGCCCATCACCAGAGAGGTTTCCTTCACGCCCACACTTTCCGGCGTCATGATCTCGAATGTGTTGGCGCTCTTCAACATGCCGTCCTGGTGAATGCCGCTTTCATGGGCAAAGGCGTTCTGGCCCACAATGGCCTTGTTGAACTGCACCGGGAAGCCGGCCGCCGTCGCCACCATGCGGCTCACCTTCATGAGCTGAGTGGTGTCCACATTCGTGTAATAGGGCAGCTTGTCGCCGCGGGTGGCGATCGCCATGACGATCTCTTCTAACGCTGCGTTCCCTGCCCGCTCGCCCAAGCCGTTTATAGTGCACTCAATCTGCCGACATCCAGCCTCCAGGCCTGCCAGCGAGTTGGCCACCGCCAGACCCAAATCATTGTGGCAGTGGGTGGAAAAGCGCACCTTGTCCGCGTCGGGCACGTTCTCGCGCACATAGCGGAACATCTCGTAATATTCCTCCGCCACGTTGTAGCCCACCGTGTCCGGCAGGTTGATGGTGCTGGCACCGGACTTGATCGCCACATCCACGCAGCGGGCCAGATATTCATGGCTGGTGCGCGTGGCGTCCATGGCAGACCACTCCACATCGTCGGTCAGGTTGCGCGCCTGGGTGACCGTGGCGGCGATGATCTCGAGCACCTCATCCTCGCTCTTGCGCATCTGATGTTCCAAATGGATGGGCGAGGTGGAGACAAACGTGTGGATGCGCGGCCGCTTTGCGTGTTTCACCGCTTCCCCGGCGCGGGCAATGTCTCCAGGGATGGCGCGGGCCAGGCCAGCGATCACCGCGTTTTTGGTGTTCTTGGCAATCTCACTCACCGCTTCGAAATCGCCTTCCGAGGCGATGGGGAAGCCGGCCTCGATAATGTCCACGCCCATCTCGTCGAGGGTTGCGGCAATTTCCATCTTTTCGTCGAACGACATGGTTGCACCAGGCGATTGTTCGCCGTCGCGCAACGTGGTGTCGAAGATGACCACCTGATCTTTGTCGGAGTTGCTCATCGGGGTTTGATCCTTATCGTCTTTGCGGGTGCCGGGCGGTTTTCACGATTAAGGCGCCGGCACACCAGGGTTGTGGCTTGGCTCAATTTATTGATCCCCTAAACACCCGGCCATGAATGGGCCCAGCCAGTGCTCAGGGGCTGATAAGGAGGAGGCCAAGGCCGAGCGGCAACAGACCAAGCAGACCGCCGATGAGGGCGGTGCGCACAGGGCAAGGTTTGGTCTTTGCGGCGGAACGCATGTTGGGACATACCCTACTGGTTCGGACTTTGACTGACAGCGCTTTTAACCTGATTGACGCAGCTTGGCAATAACGACGTTAAGGGGGCGTTTTCCTCAGCACGGGGCTATTGTGTTGTCGCACACATGTTCGGAATGCTGGGCCGACAATCGGCCGGCGCACACAGGGAGAGGCGACATGATGATTTCGGAGTTACCCCACATGATGAGGCGGTCTGGATGGACGGTGCAGAGTGTGGTTGATCCGGCCTATGCCAAATTGGGGGGCTTGGTTCGAACCGAAGGCGCCATTGATCGTGGATCATTTTGCTACTTCGGGGTTCCGTTCGAGGGCCTCTTGATCAATGAGATCGGCGGCAAGGGCGGACCGGATGCCATTCGCAGCGCCTTGTCCAAGCTTCGTCCTTACAGCGTTGATCTCGACTTGGACTTCACCGAAACCAACGGGTTCGTGGACCTGGGCGACGTTGAGGTGGAGTATCTGGACTACGACATCACGTTCGAGCGCACAGAAAAGGTCATGTCGGAGCTGCTGGCTCAAGGCGGTATTCCCGTTGCGGCCGGGGGCAGTCACAGCATCACCGAAGCCACCTTACGGGCGTTCTCTGAGCACTATGGCAAAAACGTTGGCGTGGTGTGGTTCGACGGCCATCCCGATTTCATGCCGGACTATAAGGGCGATCGGCACTATTGCGGCTGCCCGCTGAGACGGCTCGTGGAGGGCGGGCATGTGAAACCGGAGAATGTCGCCTTTCTGGGCCTTAGAGGATTTGCGAATGCCGGCGGCGAGATACGTGAGGCACGTGACATGGGCGTCACATTCTACACCATGGAGCAGTTTTACGACAAAGGTCTCAACCAGTGCATCGAAGAAGCCATTGAGATCGCAACGGGCGGCACTGACGCCTTCTACATCACCTTCGACATCGATGCGATGGACCACACGTTTGCCCCCGGCACACAATATCCGGGCCCTGGTGGTTTCCAGCCGTTTGAGGTCATGCGCTTCGTGCGCCGTCTTGGTATGGCTGGGGCGGCCGGAATGGACGTGGTCGAATATGCGCCCCTGATCGATCCAGCGAAGAACACCGGCAACATGCTCGCCACCTTGTTGTGCGAATACATGGCGGGGAAAGCGCATGCCATGCGGTCTGATGAAACCTAGCCGCCGAAACCAGGCCTGCGCGCATGGCCGAGAGATCCAACCGGGTTAGCAACGACGTAACACCGTTGAATGCTCAACACGGAGGCACACCACGCAATGCAGGCAAACGGGTTTGGACAGCGCATGTTAGGTGTAGGGGGCGCGGCCTGGGTGATGATTTCCGTCATCCTGTCCAGCACCAGTGCTCAAGCAAGAACCGATACCATGCTCATCGACGATTTCTCCAACAGTTCTTTGACATCTCAGCTCGGCACGCAGTGGCGAGGCGTGAGTGACAATGTGATGGGTGGAATCTCTGAAGCCGCCATATCGCACGCTATCGATGGGGAGCAAGGGTGCTTGCGCCTCACCGGTGAAGTCAGGCTTGAGAACAATGGCGGATTTGTTCAGGCAGCGCTTAATCTCATGCGCGATGGCGGCAGTTTTGACGCGGCTGAGTTCCGCGGTATCAAGCTTACCGTAAAGGGCAACGATGAGCGCTACTCGCTCCATCTGCGCACTGCGGACAATTCCCGCCCGTGGCAATCCTACCGCGCTCACTTCGTGGCGACAGGAGAACCACAAACCCTCCAGATCCCGTTCTCTGAGTTCGAAGCTTACAGGATTGAGACACCGTTGGACATTTCGAAACTGCGGCGCATCGGACTGGTGGCGATTGGCCGGCGGTTTCAGGCGGACCTGCATATTTGCCAGCTTGAATTCTACAGATGAAACTGGCGAACTGATCCTCAGCCCCAGCCGCTTATGGCCTTGATTTCCATAAACTCCTCAATGCCCCACTTGCCGCCCTCGCGCCCGTTTCCGGACGCTTTCATGCCACCAAAGGGGCAGCCGGCACCGCGGGATTGGCCGTTCATCTCCACCGTGCCCGACCTTAAGCGAAGCGCCACCCGGTTCCGCTTTTCAGGATCTTCAGATTGGACATAGTTCGACAACCCATAAGGGGTGTCGTTCGCAATCTCGATCGCCTCTTCCTCAGTATCAAACGGTATGAGTGTGAGAACCGGTCCAAAGATCTCTTCGCGCGCGATGTGCATCTCGTTTGTCACATCGGCAAAAACGGTGGCTCGGCAATAGTAGCCGCGGTTGACCCCGTCCGGGCGGCCAGGTCCGCCGGCGACCAGGCGCGCGCCTTCGGAGATGCCCGCCTCGATCAGGCGCTGTATCTGTTCAAACTGTGCCTCGCTCACGACCGGCCCCATGGTCCGATCCACATCCCCGCTCTTGCCGTGCATCATGGCACTGGCGGCGCGCGCGGCCTCCTCTACCGCCTGTTCGTAGCGGGGACGTTCCACAAGCATGCGCGATGGGCAGGAGCAGGATTGGCCGGTATTGTTGAAGCAATGCAGCGCCCCGCGGGTGACGGCCTCGTCATCAGCGTCTTCAAAGACAATGTTGGCCCCCTTCCCGCCCAGTTCGAGGCTGACCCGTTTGAGGGTCTCTGCAGCATTCTTTGAGATCGCAATTCCGGCGCGCGTTGAGCCGGTGAACGAAATCATCTGCACGTCCGGGTGCCCACTCAGCTGGGTGCCAACGCCCGGCCCGTCTCCATTCAACAGATTAAAAACGCCCGGAGGGGTGCCTGCTGCATGCATGATCTCCGCAAACAGCATCGATGAGAGCGGCGCAATTTCCGATGGCTTCAACACCGACGTGCAGCCTGCCAGCAGCGCGGGGATCACCTTAAGGGTAACCTGGTTCATGGGCCAGTTCCACGGCGTGATCAGACCGCACACGCCGATGGGCTCGTATCGAACCTGTGTGGTGGGCGCCTGGGGGCCCAGGGGATGCTGAAGGGCAAACGTCTCGGCCGCGCGGAGGAAACTCTCAATGTGGGAAGAGCCCAGGGGGGTTTGCTGCTCTCGCGCCAGATCGATGGGTGCGCCCATTTCGAGGCTAATGGCCTCGCTCATGTCGTCTGCGCGCGCGTTGTAACACTCCAGGATACGGCCGGTTAGCTCCAGGCGCTCCGCAAGCGAGGTTGTGGCCCACGTTCGAAAGGCATTCTTGGCCGCAGCGACGGCAGCATCCGTGTCGGCCTGCCCGCCCAAGGCAATGATCGCGCAGGTTTCTTCGTTCGATGGGTCCAGAACGTTAAAGTCCTTACCGGCCACCGGGTCCACCCAGACGCCGTTGATGTAAAATTTGCGGTTCTCAATCATGCCAGCTCCTGGAATTGGATGTCTAAGCGCAAAATCTGGAAAGGTCGGGCCACGAGGGAGGCTCGCGACGTCTTCTACACTGAACTGGCTTGCGGCGAAATACCGGTATTGCAGGCGCGCAAAAGCCCTGGACGCGCCGTCCGGCTCAAAACTGGGAACGTGGGACGCACGCGCGTTGTTCGCGCCTTGAGTGAAAGCCACGACCGATCTGAACTCGCTCCCGAATTCCGCATAGGCGTTTGATATGGTTTACCGTCTGCAACGGTGCCCGCCGAGATTTGGAAGCACAAGAGCTGGTGCACCGAGAGGTCCGAGGGACGCTTAACCCCCGCCGATCCCGAGTCCGCCCAGGTTCACCGATATACCGGCTCTTGCGATAAAGGCGTCGTCAAACTTTCCAAAGTCACCAGCCACCCCATTTGGCAAGCCGCTCGTGTCTCGCCGGTCATCGAAGAAGTAATAGAGCGCCTCTCCGCGCAGGCTCACAACTCTGTTCAATGCAAACTCGGCGCCACCGCCAACGACACCGCCGACATCGTTGAACTTGGCTGAACCGGCCGTTCCGCTAGCGGTAATGGACGTCCATGTGGCGTCGGTGAATGCAATGCCTGCCGTGGCAAAGACCAATATCTGCTCGTTGATGACAATGCCGAGACGTGCCCGGATCGATGCCAGCAGATCCACATCACCGATGAGTACAGCTGAACTTTCGCTTATCGTACGGTCCCGAAAATCGGTAAACGCCACATCGCCTTCAACACCCACCAACAGGTCCGTGCCATCACCGAACAAAGAATCTATCTGATAGTTGAAACCCGTGTGGATAGCGCCAATGATTCCATCAAGGTTGAGGTCACTTGCAAACACCGCTTCTGAACTGACGGTAGGATCCTGGAACCCCTCATAGATCGCTTCTCCGCCGCCCACCGTGCCGCCGAAATAAAATCCATGGAAATAGTTTTCCGCAGATTGTGCCGCAGCAATAGACGGCCCTGCGAGCAGGCACACCGCTGTAGCGGCGGCACCGGCCAGTAGGTTTTTCCGAAAACCAATCATGCCAATTTTCCTGCGCATTTAATGTTTAGTCGGGAGTCAATCGTCGCACTTGCACGCTACTATAAGGCGCATTTCTTGGAAACGATGAAGGTATCACCGGCAAATCTTCCTCAGTCGCTGGAAAGTAGGCACGATTCTTCACAAGCAACTGACTTATAGAGATTCTTTTGGCTCGTTAGCGCTCGTTGAGAGGCACGACGGCGTGATAAAAATGCATATGCAGAAAAGTATCTAACGTGGTGGGATTTCAAACCTTGCGCAAACTCACGTCTTCACAACAACCAGATCTCGGCAGATCGACAAGATTCGCATTGACACGGTTCAGGTGAATACACTTACTCCAGAAGATCAGCGTTTTTGAATCCCCATCAGACAGCCTGAAACCGGGCCATCGTCCCCATGCCTAAATCCAGAAGTCATAGACCGCAAAAGGGTGTCGCGAGTAAAGGGGCTCCCAACAATCCGGCCTACGAAGCGCGCCGGAAGCTGGACGAGGCCGAGCAGTATCGCCGCTCCGGGAAGTTGAGCCAGGCCCGAAAACTGTGTGAACAGGTATTGCGAATGCATCCAGACTACGTGGGCGCGTTGCACACGCTTGGCTTGATACTCGCTGATCAGGAAAACTACCCCGAGGCTTTGTTCAATCTTGTTCAGGCCGAAATGCTCAATCCGAAGGATCCAACCACCCTGCTTGCACTCAGTGGTGTCTATCTTCGCCTGGGTGCCCGTGAAATGGCGGCACACACGCTTGAGAGGGCCATCGAGCGCGGAGGAGACGAGGTTGCAACACACTCCACGCTGGGGGAGATTTACCGGGACAATCGCGAGTATGAACTGGCTGCGGAGGCATTCCAAACGGCCCTGAAGCTTGAACCAGGTTTGAACGAAGCGCGCATGACGCTTGCCGATTGTCAGTTTCATCTCGGGCAACTTGAGGATGCGGCCAAGTCGCTACATGCCTTGCTGGATGCATGGCCCAAGTCCATTCGCCCGGTCCATGCCATCAGTCTGTTGCCCGTCCAGCTTCAAAAGATTGATCTGCAGGCCCGGATTGAGGCTGCGGAGAATGATGGAAAAGACAGTGAAACCGTGTTCGAGGCGAACAAGTTGTACACGCGGGCGATCCACCACCACGCCCGCGGCGAGCACCAACAAGCCTGGGAAGACCTCAGCCAAGCCAACGCCCCACGGTTCAAGTTACTTGCCGGCGAATACCACAGTGAAAAGGCCGTGCAGCGGAGGCTGCTTGAGGTTTTAAAGACCACGCACAGCGCCAAGCCAGCCGAAGAGGCCGGTGCCGGATCACACCCGATTTCACTCTTCATTCTGGGTCCATCAAGATCCGGAAAAACAACCGCCGAGCGCATGCTGTCGTCAATGCCAGGCGTCAAACTGGGTTATGAAAATCCAATTGTTGAAAACGCGGTCAAACGCACGTTCCAATCTGCAGGTTTGCTGACAAGCGATGCCATTTATCGTCTTCCGCCGGTGTTGAACGAATTGTTCTGCAAACACTACCTTGAAGAACTCGATGAACGTGCGGGTCAGAGCGCTGTCTTTACCAACACGGCACCTGCCCACATATTCGGCGCGATGCGCATCGCTCAAGTTGTTCCGGGCGCCCGCTTCCTTTTTGTAAAACGTGACACGTATGACGTGGCCTTCCGAATCCTTGCGCGCAACTACCGCTCAGGAAACTCGTACGCCTACGATGTTCGCGAAACCTGGGACTATGTAACGTGGTACTATCAAATGATCGATTTGATGGTTGAGCGCTTTCCCACCATTTGCCGGGTCACAACTTACGAGGAAATCCAGACTGCCCCTGGAAATGTTTTGGAGACGGCCGCAATCTTATGCGGCGTCTCGAAATTGCCGAACGTGGAGCCAGCACCAGGCGATGATCGCGGTTGCGGCGCGCCCTATAAGGAGTGGATCGACGAGATCGTCCGCAGTTAAGCCATGTAACTTACTCTACGGTCTGGGGCTGACACTGATGTCCGGCACTGCTCCGTCACTTCACGGTGAAACTCTTCAGAATGAAACGAACCGGTTTTGCGCTTGTTCTGTAAACTCCATGGCCTGCCGCGGAATGACCGAACGAAAACCCAACCAGTACCGCATTTTCAACCGCCGCCTCAAAGCCCAGCCGGTTCTTCCGTCCAAAGACACCCGTCCAGTGCACAGGCTCCAGCGGGACCGTCAGCTTACGAATGCCGGGAGACAGCCTGATCGGCCGTGACCAGAATCTGTAGTGCTGATACTCCCCCTCACCGGTCCAATCGTCGCCTTCGCGCTGGATATGAAGCCGCAGCAAGCCACGTTTGGGAACACGCTGTACGGCCCTCAGCCCTCCAGTTCCTCGGATTTCAAAGGTAATGGTGATCGACTGACCAACCATCAGAGAGGGCGCTGGGGTTGTTACATAGTGAACACTGCCGGGAGGGGCCGGGAAATCGAAAGACCAGCCGTCTGTCGCGCTGGGGCGCAAGGGCATGCCGACCGAATAGTTTGTGCCGTCAATGACCGGGCCGATCGTCCATCGATCCGGATCCATGAGCGACGGTGAGCCGCCCTGAGCACTGATCGTGCAGGCTAGGCTCGCGGCAAAAGCTAGAGCTATCCGGGACATTGACCTTCCTGCTTTGCGTCCAGGGTGAAACGACGTCGCCTATATAGTCTGCACATTGTTACGGCAATTGTTAAGCGTCGCCCTGGCTTTTCGCGGCTCTCAGACGGGTATTGCGCCCACCCGAACAAGCGCATTCTGACCGCCATCAGCCCGCACCTCTTTCCACCCTGGCACGCCTCTTGCTTAACACCAAACCGGTGGGCGGCGGCGTTTCGGCAAATAATGCTGAAAGTGGGCCGGCCACCAAGGTGGGTTTGGTAAACGGGGGTACCATGACACTTGGAACCGCAAGTTTTGGGCAGGGCCATGAGGCAGGAGCAGTCCTGATATCGAGCGCGCCGTGCACAAGCCTTGAGGCGTTGCAGGTACCTCACGTTCACATCGGGGAGTAAACGGATGGGCATCGCATTACCTGGTTTCAACAAGCCGTTGGAACTGATTGTCACTGGCGCAAAACTGCTGGAACAGGCCGAAAAAGAGCTGAACGTCAAGGTCAACGTCTCCACAGACTTCGAGCTCTTTGCAACCAAGCGCGAGTGGGTGAGAGGGTCAAAACCTTGGCCCTATCTCGATCACAAGCTGAACAGCTTTAACCCCACAAACGCCTTCTGGGTGGAGGCGGTTCAGGACGAAGAAACGGTGTTTCTCCATGGGTTTCGCTACGATTATGTGGCCGAAGATTTCCCCCTTTGGTGCCGCACTTGGGTATCAGGGCTGCACGCGCGAGCCGGCGACATCGTGAAAATTGAGGAGCCCGCCGCCATTATGAGCGAGCGGGTGCGCAACCTCAACGGCTGGCTCTGTCACCAGGCGGAGCTCTGGGTCGGGGGATCGGGCCACAAATTCAAATGGCGCGCCCTCGACATTCTGCCTCGTCTGGGGGTGATCCTGGCCTATATCCAATGGCAGCCGGAGGCCATCTGGGCGCTGGTGGATCCCAAAGACGTGGCGCGCGGCGGTGTCTACAGGGCCGGCAATCCACACATTGAAGCCGATTTCTTGGTGTGGGAGACGCCCGCGCCAGGCATGGATTATGACCGCGAGGCGCTTGCCACGCTCACCAAGTCCGAGCTGGAAGTGATGGTATCAGAACTGAGCCGCACCCTCAGCACCCGCGAAGCGTTTGAGGAAAAGGAACCTGCGCTTTTGGCGAGCCGCTAAAGGCGTCCCGTTTTCATTCACTGCATCGGGCCAAGCAGATAGTCGAGCCCGTGGTCCAATTTGACGCAAAGGTTCGCCAACTGGATCTCACCGTCCGCCTTGCGCACCGGCCAGATCAGTCGGTGATAGCGCATCCAATTGGGCTCGGGATCCGAAGGCATGAGACGCACCAGGGCCTCATCATAATAAGCGTCCATAGTGTTCAGCACGTCATGATAGGCCCGGGTCACCGTGCGGTCCGCCGTAGAGTCGGGCCCAAGGTCAAAGTCCCCGCGGGCCACCCAGTCTGCCCCCATTATGTCGGCCATAAGAGAATGGGCCCCTACGCTGACCAGGGGAAAACCGCGCTCATGATCTGTGCTGGCGAGGGTGAGCAAGTGGCTCGCATGGCCGGGGTTGTTCATGATGGCTGAAAACAAGCCTGGGATCTCTTCAGGTGTTTTTCGCAAGGACATGAAACAGCCCGGAATAGCCACATTTTTCAATGCAACGGCCTGTTCAATGCGGTCAATCGCCATGATGGAATTGTCGAACCGCTCTGTGAACCAGCCCTGTTTGAACAGATGAAGCTTCACCGGCCCGCAGTGATCGGCCAGCAGGGCACAGGCGGTTTCGATCGCCTCCTCAAGCACATGTTCCAAATCGAACCGCAGCGTGCAGGTGTCGTCAGCAGTTTCCAAGCTGGCCAATCCGAAGGTCCTGTAGGGCAGGTCATTATCGGAAAAGAGCGGCTTGGAGAACCGCGTCAACTGTTTGCCATCAATGTAGGCAAAATCGATCATTTACTCGCAAAACGCATCTGGTTGGCAGCGTCCCAAACCGCCCTCTGGGCCGGCTTGAACAACGCCTCTAAGTCCGCATCCAAAGCAATACCATAAGCCACAACGGCAAGGAACTGTCTGTCGATTTCCCCGGCTTCGATCGCCCGCAATGTGTCGGCCGGAATGGCCCATTGCTCCGAAACGTCATCGATGGAAAAGCCACGCTCACGCCGCAATCCGCTCAAAACGTCCCCGATCTTCTTTTCACGCATTCTCTGATCCCCTTGGTTAAAACTAATCGCTCGACTGAAAGTCCCGTAAATTCTGAGCCACTAAGTCTAATATTTCGTGATCCAAATTCTGGCCTTCCCGCTCGTCTCTATCTTGTGCCATGACAAGTGTTCGCGCAAGTATCAGGGCCTGTTCGCTATTGACGGTCAGGCCGTTTCTCTTGGCGATCTCGATGAATATATCTGAGAACAATTTGACTCGCATATCTTTGCGGTCGGGATCATTTTCGATACCACCGTTCTCATTTTCGAGCCGCGCCCGTTCTATGGATCCTTCGCCCGTGGCCAACCAGTGAAAATTCACGTCCAAAGCGTCAGAAATCTTGGATAACGTGCTCGTGCGGGGGGAGTGACTTTGGCCGATAAGAATCATTCTGATCGTGTCAGGCGCTCCCGTCGCCATGATGGAAGCTGCCCGGGCGGTCATGCCCTTCCGTTCAAGGGCCCGTTTCAGCCTCGAAACGAGAGGTTCATTTAACTTTGCCGGCGCGGTGGTCATTTCCGGCAATTTTGCAAGATCGGCGTTCGAGATCATAGCGTGAAATTCCACTTGACGAGACGTGATTTCCCACTCATATATACCCGATATGGTTGATTGTTACAAGTTTAGCGCAAGTAACCATAGTGGTGAGTGCAAGGCTCTAAGGTCGTTGGCATGTGCCTTAAACAGCCGCACCACCGCCGGAAAGACAGACGCGGGGAGAGTGCATTAGGAACAATCGGGGCAAGCACCCAGCGCGCGGCGAACGCGAATTTCTGGCTGAGAGTTCTTCACGTTCGGGCCGGCTGGCTGCCCTAAAAACACCGGTCATCAGGATTGTCGCAATCTAATCCGTTCGCCCGGACGATGACCGGTCGGCCGAAGAGGTGGAAGTTAGGGTTCGTGCTAAGCTCTGGCTTCATCCCTTCCCCGGGGTTCCTCTTCGGCCACCCTCTCTCCCTGGATCAACGATTTGGCCCGCAAGGTGCCTAGCACCGCGCAGGTCAAACGGGCGAAGGTGTCGACCCCCCGAAGCCTTCGCCCGTCAAACCTTCCCCAAAAAAGCTGTCCTCAAAGCTGCAATGCCGGTTGAGACTGACGTGAAGTGCCGCTACCCATAAGCGTCAACCGGAAGCTAACGTCAGATGGCCTACACCTACCAGGAATTTGCCTACAGCCCGCCCCCAGCCCTCACCGGCGAACCGGACGGTCCCCATCAGGTGCTGATTGTGGGGGCCGGACCCATTGGCCTTGCCATGGCTATCGATCTTGCCCTGCGCGGGATCGCCTCGGTGGTGGTGGACGACAACAATGTGGTCTCGGTGGGCTCTCGCGCCATCTGCTGGGCCAAGCGTACGCTGGAGATCTTCGACCGGCTTGGCGTTGGCCAGCGGATGGTGGCCAAGGGCGTCACCTGGAAGCTGGGCCGCCTCTATAGGGGCGAGCGGGAGGTCTACAATTTCGACCTTTTGCCCGAAGACGGCCACCAGATGCCGGCCTTTATCAACCTGCAGCAATATTACGTGGAAGACTATCTTATTGAGCGGTGCCGCGCATTCCCCGAGCTGATTGACCTGCGCTTCAAGAACAAGCTTGTGAGCTTCGATCAGACCGATCAGGGCGTTGTGGCCGAATTGGAAACGCCGGACGGCCCCTACCAGCTTGAGGCCAGCTATCTCATCGCCTGCGACGGGGCCAATTCCACCGTGCGCCGGAGCATGGGCCTGGAGTTCGTCGGCCAGCTGTTCGAAGAACGGTTCTTGATCACCGATATTGTGATGAAAGCCGACTTTCCCTCTGAACGTCGCTTTTGGTTCGAGCCACCCTTCCACGCCGGCCAGTCTGCCCTGCTGCACAAGCAACCTGACGATATCTACCGCATTGATTTGCAGCTCGGATGGGATGCTGATCCTGAGGAGGAACGTAAACCGCAGAACGTGATCCCGCGCATTAAACGCATGGTGGGCGATCGGCCTTTTGAGATCGATTGGGTGTCGGTTTACACCTTCCAGTGCCGGCGTCTTGAACGATTTGTGCATGACCGGGTGATCTTTGTGGGCGACAGTGCCCATATTGTGAGCCCGTTTGGCGCGCGCGGCGGCAATGGCGGCATTCAGGATGTGGACAATCTGGCGTGGAAGCTGGCCGCTGTTTTGAAGGGAACAGCCGGCCCGGGCCTGCTGGAGAGCTATGACCAAGAACGCACCCATGGGGCCGATGAGAACATTATGAATTCATCGCGCTCCACAAACTTCATGTCGCCCAAGCCGGGCGCGGAGGCCCTCTTCCGCGAAGCGGTGCTCGATCTTGCGGCCAAGGCACCGTTCGCGCGGCTTATGGTCAACTCGGGCCGCCTGTCGCTCCCCTGCGTGCTGGATGGTTCTCAATTGAATGGAGAGGATGCAGAGGATCTGCCCGCGATCGCACGGCCAGGCGCCGCCCTGCCAGATGCGCCCGTGGGGGATGGCTGGCTTTTGAACCAGCTGGCAGAGGGCTTCACGCTGCTTTTCATTGGGGGCGAGCCGCACACCATGGACGGTCTTGAAAGCCTTTCTCTGCAAGCCGATGACACGGTGCAGGCGCGGTTCCTGGGGACCGCGAAAAGTGCCGTCTACCTGATCCGCCCGGACCAGCACGTGGCCGCCCGGTGGACGGCGTTCGACCCGGACCGGGTTGCAAACGCGCATCGCACGGCAATGGGACTTTGAGGCATGGCAGAGCTTATAGACACGCCGAACATCGACGACAGGGACGGTTTTTACCAAGATCTTCTGGCCGCCCATGAGGGCCTCAGCGAGGCGGAAAGCCAGGCGCTGAATGCGCGTCTTGTCTTGATCTTGGCAAATCACATTGGCAATGGGCAGGTTTTGGGCGCGGCCTTGGACCTGGCAAAATCAACGGGAAAAGAAGATGGCAAGATTTAATCGTTTGCTGGTGACAGGGGCCGCCGGCCAGTTGGGGCGCGTTTTGCGGGAAGGGCTTGCGCCTCTGGCCAGCCATATCCGAGCCTCAGACATTCAAGAGATGAGCCCGCCGGCGGCGCACGAGGAAACCGTGGTGTGCGAGCTCGGTGACTTTGACGCCGTGATGGCTTTAGTGGAAGGGTGCGATGCGGTGGTGCATTTCGGTGCCGCTCCGGTTGAACGCCCTTGGCAGGAGATCCTCAATTCCTCCATCATCGGGGGCTACAACGTCTATGAAGCGGCCCGGCGCCATGGCATCAAGCGCATGGTCTATGCTTCGTCCATTCACGCGGTGGGCTATGTGCGCCGTGAAGAAGGCGCAGACACCGACACGCCCCATTGCCCGGACAGCCTCTATGGGGTTTCCAAGTGCTTCGTGGAGGATCTGGCCTCACTCTACTTCCGAAAGTTCGGCATGGAGAGCGCACTGTTGCGCATCAACACGTCGATACCCGAACCTAAGGACCGGCGGCATCTGGCCACCTGGATGAGCTATAACGATCTGGTGCAGATGGTGAGCCGCTGCCTTGTGGCCGAGCGTATCGGCTGCTGCGTGCTCTATGGCATCTCCGACAATAAAGAGCGCTTCTTCAGCAACGACAAGGCGCGCCATGTCGGCTATGTGCCCGAAGACAGCGCCGAGCTGTTCCGCGAAAAAGTGGAGGCGTCCTGCCCGCCCGGTGATCCACATGATCCTGCGGTGGAGTTTGCCGGGGGTGTCTTTTGCACTATGGGCCACCCGGATGATGAAGAGGTGGCCGACCCGCGCGCCTGACGCAGGGCGTTACGCCTTCACAATCTTCTCTTCAAACCCGTCGATCTCGCTTGTGGCATTGCGGCTGTCCACCAACACGGGAACGGATTTGAGGATCTGCTCATAGTCCACCGCGTCATGGTCCGTAATGATCACAGCGGCGGAATAGTCTGCCAGCTGGCTGTCCACCGGCTCGATCCGCTTCATGCCCGCAAGGTCGGGGTAATTGCGGGTGTCTGGCACTTCAGGGATGAAGGGGTCCATATAGTCCACCTGAACGCCGCGCTCTTTCAGCAGCGCAATCACCTTCAGAGCCGGGCTTTCGCGCAGATCATTGACGTTCTTCTTGTATGCCAGCCCCACCACCAGAACCTTGGCGCGCGACAGGCTGACCCCCAGCTTCTCGTCCAGCGCCCGGGCCAGCTTGCGCACCACATAATCCGGCATGGCATTGTTGATCTCGCCGGCAAGCTCAATGAAGCGGGTGGAGATCTCGTGCTCGCGGGCCTTCCAGGTCAGATAGAACGGGTCAATCGGAATGCAGTGGCCGCCAAGCCCGGGGCCTGGATAAAACGGCATATAGCCGAAGGGCTTGGTTTTGGCCGCTTCGATCACTTCCCAGACATCGATCCCCATCTTGTCGTAGACCACCTTGAGCTCGTTCACGAGGGCAACGTTCACGGCCCTGAAAATGTTCTCGGTCAGCTTGACGGCTTCGGCGGTTTTGGCATCGGAGACCACCACAGTGGAGACCACGAAGGCATCGTAGAGTTGGCGGGCAAGCTCACGGGCCACGGCCCCCTCGCCGCCCACGACTTTGGGGATTTGGGAGGTGGAAAAGTCAATGTTGCCGGGGTCTTCGCGTTCCGGTGAGAAGGCCAGAAAGAACTGGGTCCCGCAGTCCAGCCCGCTTTCCTCCAGGATCGGCCGCACCACCTCTTCGGTGGTGCCGGGCCAGGTGGTGGACTCAAGGACCACCAGCTGGCCTTCCCGCAAGGTGGGCAGGATGGCGCGGGTGGACGCCTTGACGTAAGACAGGTCGGGTTCGCGGGTTTTGTTGAGGGGTGTGGGCACACAGATGAGAACAGCATCCGCGTCCCCGGCACGGGAAAAGTCGGTGGTGGCTTCGAACAGGTTATCGCCGCGCATCTTGGCCACGGCGTCATCGGAGACGTCGCCAATGTAGGACTGGCCGGCGTTGAGCTGTTCTGCCTTGGCTTGGTCTATGTCGAAGCCCAGAACGCAAAAACCCGCACCCGTGCAGGCGAGCGCCAGGGGCAGCCCCACATAGCCAAGGCCGACAATGCCGATTTTGGCGGTTTTGTCGGACAGCTTTGCGCTTAAGGCGACCGCTGCGGCGGAAAAGTCTTGGGGCTGCTGCATGGTCGGGTGTCCGGGTCTGGTCTGATGGGTGGTTGATTTTCTCTGGCGATATCATACCCGGCAGCAGACAGCTAGGGGCTTGCGACGCGCGCCCTTGGGTTTTGCGGGCGGCTTCCCTATATCTAGGGCTCTTTGCTGAACGGCAGGCGCATAGCTCAGTTGGTAGAGCAGCTGACTCTTAATCAGCGGGTCGGGGGTTCGAATCCCTCTGCGCCTACCAGTTTTGTGAACAGCTTATAGAGATGCACATCCTATCAAGTTTTAGGCCGCCCTTAACAATTGGCGGCTGGCCATGCCACACTGAACCAGACTTGAACGGTTCACCTAGCTACATAACGTAGCCCATACATAACTTGCGATTGCTGACAGGCTGTCTTCGCGGGTGGGTTTGTCGCTGGAAAACTATCCGTTTAAGACGCGTGACACCACCCCAGAATCGGATCTCCGCATCAATCCCGATCACTGTTTCACGAGCGATATCGAACACACCTCGAAGCCATGTCCTCGCAACTGTGCAAGGATAGGACGATCAACCGTATGGTGCCCTCTGCCTTTGCGTCAGGGCATCCATCTTAAGTCCATCAGGAACATCCGATCTGCGTCGGAGGAGTGCTGATTAATCTCAACCCAAGCGTCCGTGTTGTTTAGAGCTTCCTCAAAATACCGAACCTTCTCCCGCAAATCTTCTTCAAACTTCTTTCTTTGATCTCCAGAGGCGTTTTTGAACTCGTCAAGCGTCAGCGTCAGAATCTCACTCTTGTAGGGTAGGCTCTTGATCACCTGAGGCATTTTTCCAGATTCCTGAAGTTGCTGCTCATTCTTCAAGCCCAAATCATACGCCGTGAGTGCGGAACCGGCTGCCACGCTGCCGAAAAAGCTGCTTGTCGATTTCTTCCCACCTTCAAACTGCGAGAGGAGGCCCCCATAGAAATCAATGAGATTCTCAAGATCTTCTTTTGTGACCAGGATTTTGACGTGGAACGCGTGGTCCTTGTAGTCAACGATGTCGCGATCCAGCACCCAAGCCGTGATGCTGGGCGGTGGGGCTGCGCCGGTCCCAATGTAATCGACGAACGCAGCGCGCATGGCGCCAAGAATCGCATTGGTGGTCTTTGCATCACCCGTCTTAGGGGCGTCCGTATCTTGGGAAACAATGGATCCGAAGTCACCCGTTCCCAAGAATGTAATCAAGCGCAGAAGAACATCGCGCAGGCTGGCTTCCAATGAAGCACTGTCTGAGCCCAGGAATGACACGGCACGATTACCTTCGCTACCTGCCGCCAGAGTTTCAAACTGAGGTCTGGCGAGCTCACGATCGTCTGCATCGTTGCCAACATAGATGGAAGCGACGTAGATGCTCTCAGCATCGGTAAAATCACGTAATGCTTTTTCGTCGAGCCCGGTAACACTGCTCTGCGAAGTGCTCCCGTGTGCGCTCGCGTCCCCGATCAGTATGATTATGCGGGCCGCCTTGCTTTCTTCTGACCACTGTGAGCCGATCGCCGTCTTTATGCCCGCAAAAACCTCTTCGGGAATGTCTCCGCCCCCCTTGGCGTCAACTTCCGGGTTGGAGAATAGCTCGCTGAGTTGATCGGCCGACAGCAATTCCGGCGTGAAATTCTTTGCTGCAAATTCAATCCCAGGATTCACTTCTTCGCTGTCGCGATACCCCACAAGGCCAAACCTCACGTTACCACCTGAGGTCTCTTCGGATAGCTTTCTTGCCACAGACAGAATGGACTTTCGAACGGCCTCGATGTAGGGCCGCATCGACCCTGTCATATCAACGACAAAAACAACGTCCATGGAGAGGGTGCCCACCGGCTTCTCGGGGGCCGCCTTCTTTTGACATTCATCGAACGTTTCGCTGGTGACATCACAGGCCTTCGCCTGTTTGGGGGAGCCTTCCGCTGCACTGGTTAAAGCGGAGATCCGCAGTGCGCGCATATCATCGGGATTTGAGTAGTAAGAAACGTCCTCGTGCTCTAGAATCGGAAGAAGGTAAAATGTTTCATTTATATCAACCCAGACATTGGGTTCGCGCGACACAATTCCAGCGTGAGGTTTCTTGTCATCTACGCCTTCGTGCAGCTGGCTTCCCTTAAGCACGCCACCGTCAATCTCCGTCAGCACTTCTTCCAGAGAGCGGCGATTGTCGAACATCAAAACAGGCTTGCGCTCAGACGTCCCTGGATTCGTGTATGCCAAAGCGATGGCCTGTCGCCACGGAACTGCATACTTGGCGGGGATATACCCAAATGTGTCTTCGTTTACCCCGGTCGAAACCTCGAACCATCCGCTCGACTCCATCGTTTCTCGGTCAAACGTGACATCAACGAGCCCCCGCACATAGTAGATTTGAAACGCTGGAATTTTCGAACCCGACTCTGCGATCCCGCTATCTTCACTTGGGTTTACGAAGACGTTTGCACCGGGCTTCGTCAATATCCGCAACGGAATTCCACTGTCCGTGGATCGGCAAACCGAATCCTCATTGCACTCCACGCCCTCCAACGCGTAAACAAGTTTTTGCTGTCCGATAAGTGAGGCGAGAAGCGCGCAAAATACCACTGCGACTCTAAGAAGTTGGCTCTTGGCCGATACAATCATGCTCATCTTGTCACTCCGAATTTGCAATTATCTTCAAACGCATATGCAAAAGCTGATAGCGCCCCATCGTTTAGTGAGTACACCTCTTTCTCCTCCAGAGTTAGCTTGTCGCCACGGGAACGTTTCAAGCCAAATGCCCCATTCTTGAGTAGTTTATAGCAAAAGTTTTTCTTCTCTGGGCACCAGTAATCACTACTGTTTAAGTTAGACAGCAATTTATCCGATTCAATGGATTCTTGATCCCTCGCGATATGCTGCGTTACCCCCAACAACTCTCTAATGTTTATCTCTACTTTTGACCGCTGATCATTTTTCGACACTGTACCTAACGCAAAGACCATAAATCTGTCGTCAGATGAACATTGCGTCTTCAGTGCTGCAATCGCCGGGAGTCCATCCGTAATCGTCCTTACACGTTCCTCGGACATCCACGGGTACAATCGCGACGTTGAAAGTTTCTCCGGCTGCACGCCGGTTAATGCCGACGACGGGGTAGGTGTTGCTCCGTCCGCGGGCGAAAGGCCGTCTCTGGCCACTCTTGAACGGGCGTGGCCGCGTTCCCGCTTCGCGGTCTCCCGTTTGGTTTTAGGAGGCTTTCCTCCGTGGGCGTTCGGTACATTGATTTCGTCCGACCACCCAAGCGGACGATCAAAAGACTTTGTAATCCCAAGGACAGCATACTGCCCATTCGGGTCCAGTTGATAAAATCCGGGATACAAATCGAGAAAACCGGGGCGCCCAAAGTGACAGAATGCGGTCGCTTTTGCAGGGGCCCCGTACCGGATCTCAGCTTCAACAAGCGCATCTTGAACCTTGTTCGCAGACGCTTCAACAATGCCCTGAAAAAAGACAATATGCTCGATAAGCTGACTTTCGGTCCTGCTGATCTTTACTTCGAACAAGCTTACAACTGCTTGTATCCCCAGACGGGACACTTCCACCAGATCCGCGTGAATGATCAGCGGTTCACCAAGATAATGTCCGACAACAATAGATTTACACGCTGGAGTGGGCGGAGCCTTTGAAGCTCCAAATGCCTCCCGTGCCCCAAAAAGTCCCAAAAAAACAATCAAGACAGCGATATAGTTCAACTTAACTCCCATCTGATTGCACGTTGAGATGGGCGAGCAAACCGGATCTTTTGTGCAACATCTCCGTTTAATTGCGTGCCCGTGTCTACAAGCGAGCGGTTTGAGAAATTGAGACTTACTCCGCCGCAAATGGGGGCGCCCATTCGTTTGATTGAGGGGAACGTGGTTGCCGTTTTCACGTATGGAACGGGCATTTCATTCAGCAGATATGGTAAACGTGATCCGAACTTGCTCAATGCCCCGTTGCGTTCCAGCGTTTTGGCTAAGGCAAAGTGTCCAAATATGTTGGCCATGTCTTGCCAGATTTCCTCGGCGCCAAAAAAGTCAGACATACGCTCAGTCCAGGCACAGGTGACAAACCGGCTGTCTGGGTCGAACGCCTTGGCATCAACATGCTTGTCACCCTCAAACTTACGCCCGACAGAATTGAGTGCGATGACCTTCCGGTCATAGAGAACAGTCCCAGTGCGTCTATCGCTCTGATATGAAAACAGATCGGGCATGAACCAATAGCGCATCCCGGTGGATGTTCGCGAAGCCCTTTCATGACCGAGCGCGGCGACACGCTTTGCCCTGAGAACGTCAATCGTTGGGAACGGATTGTCGATAAGTAACGGCTCAACGCCCCACATAACTTTTTTCATTCTTGCGTCGGCTTCTAAAAGAACCGATGCCGAACGACAGTTGAAGGGCATTCCAAAGACGCGTGAGAAATTGTTACTCTTGCAATACGCCTCGCTTGCCGTACCACTCGCGCCCTTCATACGCTTCCAAAGTTTATCTACTGGATCAATCGTTACGCCGGGCTGAATATAGGATTTCTTACCATCCTTTATCTGTGGGTAACGGAAAAGAGCTGATCTCAAGGCGACCACCAGATCTTGCGTCTGTAGCGGTACCTTGTTTCGCTCAGCAGCCCCCACAAGTACTATGTCCTTGGCCTTATCATCTACATAAAAGCCCTGAATCTCAGTCATTCCATAGAGCAGGTTCGCTCTTCTCCACGACCGTCGAGCTTTTGCTTCTGAATGGCGTTTTGCGCTTGTTTCCTGAAGCTCAGTCGAAAGCCTGGCCAGCGAAATGGCGACACTTGGCTCGGGCAATGTTTCATCGGGCAGTTTGAGCGCGCATTGCTTGTGTACGCTGCCGGCAATCGCTGCATTAAGCCTCGTTGCGCCAAACGATGCTGCTGCGGCAACAGCACCTATGGAGAACAGTATTTGTCGCCGATTGTTCATGGCTGCCTCCCGTCAACGTTTATCGTCCCAACATCCATAATATGCGCGCGCGGCACATAGAGTTGATGTGCTTAATCGCGGCGGTGTAACCTTTCAGACTGTACGTGATGGAAAAGTCGATCGAAGGGTTGGCGGACGTGCTTCCTCTCACAACCACTTGCGTTCCTCGCCGAAACTGTTTGACGGTAACGTTGTCGATAACCTTGCGGTTTTTTCGATCAAGTGGTTTTAGCCACGACTTCTCCATGAACAGCGTGCGCCGAGATACGCTTGAGCGTGAATAAATCTCAGCAATAGCGCGGCCATTCTCGTAGCTGAGATTGTTTTCCGTTGTGAGATTGTCCAGCGAGGTGCCAATCAGTTTTGACCTCGGCTTTACGAATGCGACGAAATAAGGAAGATACTCTCTCCAACCAACCGAGGGCGACACGGACTTCGCGACCGTTCTGGCGATACACTCCTTGTCGGTTTTACGCACCTCCCAATCTTTGTGCCAAGTAATGTGGGTCGAACTATCTGACCAATGTCTGCCAACTTTGGCAGGCTTTAACTCGCGAATGTTCAAAGAGAAAAAGGCAGAGCTGGCACTTCCGGTTCGTTCTACTCGCAAGTATGCATATCCATCTGATATGTCACTGTAAGAAAACGTATGCCGAACTTCCTCTTTTGCGGCGCCAGAATTTATCGACTTCGATATGACATTTCCAGATTTCGTCTCGAGAAATACATCAATGTCGCTACCACTTGGATCAGCAATGATGTTGACGGTGTTCCCGGAAGTGGCTGAGAACTTAAAGTATTTTACCTGCTGACTTAGCGTTACGTTTGAATAGTGGCCTGACGAGCCTGAGGCGTTGACATACTCCGCATCCTCTTTGGCTTTGCTTCGAACTTCAGCGATTGTGAGAACCTTGGGTGTTGCTTTACCAAGGCGGCGAAACCTGAAACCAAATCTTGCGATGGGTTGGTCGGAGATGGTGCCGCGCTTGCGTGCCAATCGAACCATGTAACGACCCGGATCCAGGTCTCCAACATAAACCTCCGCTTGATCTCCGTCCTCAGCAAGATCTTCAATTCTCTTGCCCAATCCACCATAGGACTCCTCAAAAAGGGACATATCGATATCAGCATTCAGGTTCGATAATGACAGCCTAACCGACGAGGCATCGCTCAATTGAAAAACCGAGTAAGCGCTTGTTTGCTTAGGGCCGAGATAACCTGAGTAGGAAGTGCCAGACGCCAAAACACTGGAAGGAGCGCGAGGCTTAAGGCTGAAGACGCTGGGAAGCGAGGTTTCCCCGCTGAGCACCAGATCATAGTCGGTAGACAGCCGGCCTTCTTTTTGCGCTTCCACTTGAACGAAGCCAGAGAACCCACCTCTCGCAGGGATCAGCAATTCGGATTGGTCTTTGGCGAGCGCGACCGCCAAGACATTTCTAATCTTGTTGTCAATGAGTCGGATCGTTACATCGTGGCGCAGGGGCTTTTGGGGCTTGATCAAGATTGCATCATATTTTGCCGCCAAATAGATGGGCACATTGTCGGTTCGATCCTTGGGGCCAACAAAGCCGGTCGCACGAACAGAATCGCTGGAAACCCTCAAGTTAGGACTGCCAAGTAGAGAAGATACCGCTGGAAATCTTACACCTGTGTCGGCTGCCTTTTTGGATGACAGTGAAAGGGAGACAGCCGTCGAAGCGGCAGATGATTTTGCATGTGATTTTGTTACTTCGAATAGGTATCTGCCCGGCAGAAGCCGGCTTAACTCGACAGCGCGATATCCCTCTGTGACCTCCGTTTCCATGACCGGTGCGCCAGCTGTATCGGAGACGGTCAGGCGAAGCGGAACTGGCGTTTTGACTGATAGTGAGATCGATCCATATTCGCCAAGGCGCGCCGACAAGAATCCAGACGGATTGCTGGCACTGACAGGGAATTCGATCTCGGTTGATTTATCACCCAGTGTGCCTAGGTTGGTGGCATCGTCTCGATTTCTGGCAACTTTCGCACCACCCAACTTATCGATTGCCACGTATTTCGACGCAAATTCCTCGTCCAGTTTCGCAGAGCCCGTGCGTGACAGAGATCCCTCTATTGGCAGGCCAATCATAAGGCGCAAGCCCGCTGTGGGGAAAAACTGCACCTCAAACTTATCGGTAGCGTCATCCCTTATGAAATGGTTCAATTCCACACGCTTTGAGACGCGGGCTTCTTCGGGTGCTTGCCGAAAGCTTCCGCCTCGGGCGACGTAGGCTCCCACAGCGCCAAATCCATTCTCGGTGGTAAATGCATTCAGCATCAACTCTTCTACATTGCCGATCATGTCGTAGAGTCCGTACTTTGCCCGGCGCGACCCAATGGGTATCGGGCGAGAAGGGTTGAGACCTACGTGGGCAAACTCATGTATGGCTTCGCCGGCCATATCACTCGGCAAATCAAGCTGAAGCTCGGATCTGTCGATATCTCCCTTTATGAAATATTCACCGCCGCGGGCAGCGAATTCCCACTCGTGCTCGGCTGGCAGCCGAATGTAACCGGGGACTTCGCTGTTGTTGCTAACGGTGCGCAAAGTCTGTCTGCAAGATCGCAGAATAATGCACTGTGAGTTCGCGACCGCCACAAACTCATTAAACTGCCGATAGGAGAGATGGCTCAACGGCTCAGACAGGACATGTGAGAGTTTTCGAGTAACCTTGCCCTTGCAATCACCTTTGGCGAGATACTGATCCAGAATTTCATGAATCCGGGTATCGCGGCTGGCGTCCCGCAATTTCTGCAAGCCTGCTCTCAGCGAACCGCGACCCATAATCCAGGCATATTGACCCTTGCTGATTTCATACTTTCCCATCAGGAGGATCATATTTTTATTGTTTTGTTTGATTGCCGAAGCGATGCGGACGTCCAGCTTCGTCTCAAACACAGTCTCCTTTTTTGCACCCATCTGGTAAACGGTGCGCTCGTTTGGATCGAAAATGCTGCCAGCACCAAGCGATATCGGCCTGAAAACCAATGATGTGCCTCGAAACGCCAGTTTGACATCAGACGTATCGGGATGTGGGTTAAACCAATTCTTTAGATCACTGGTGGTGGCGCTCGGCTCCGCGCACTTGGCGTTGGCGGCAGTTGAGAACACCGAAACCGCAAGAGTTAGTCCGATTAGGAGTTTCAGCCTCATATAAGCATACTCCCTCTACTTAAGCGCTCTCGCCGGATCTGCCTTAGTGGCAAGACGTGACGCAAAGGATGCTGAGAACGTGGAACAGAAAATCACAAAACCAAAAAACACCATGAAATGATCCAGCCCCAGCTTGGAGAGCGTGGCATCAAAACCTATCGCAGAAGCGATGTATCCATTGACAATGGCTGAAATTATCAAGAACGCAATCACCGATGCAACAAAACCATACACTCCAATAAGAATAGCCTGAAACAAAGGAATCAACGAAACTGCTGTTTTGTCAAATCCTAAAAGTCGAAGACAAGCGAACTGAACGATCTTGCGTTGCACGTTGGCGAAGAAGCTTGAAGACAGTATTGAGATCGCGCCTATCGCTGCAACTACTCCAACAATCAGCACGAGAACATTGAGGCTTCTTTCAAGCTTCTGGAGACGGACAATGTCATCTGTCCGAGCTCGGACCGATACACCCATAGCCTCCAGTTTCTCCGCAATCTCAGGCACGGCCTCAAATGTTTGCGCAATCGCACGAAAGCCTCTGAATCCAATAGATCTTTCGATGAACGACAGGTTCTGTTGATCAAACTCCAAGGCCACTTGCTGGGCCCGGTTGATCATTCCCGCCAGGTCACTTGAGATAAGGGCTGGGGCATCTGAAGGAGCATCGTAAAACACCGGGCGCAGTGGGAGTTTGATCTTTGCCGGTTGTCCCGTGATCTTGGGCACTTCAAATTCGACAAACAACGTACTTTCACCATTACTCGCGAAATCTCGCTGTCTATCCTTTGGAAGCGCAATCTGATTTGTTGCCGCAAAAACTTTTCCACGCTCAAGCTCGATCGAAAACACTGGCTCAAGGCTTTTCGGTAGAGACACAACGTCAACCATCCCCAGGTCACCTCTGTCCCCTTGGGTGACGTGTGCTTTCATCCTGCCGATCAAACCTTCGGTGGTGCCGCCAATGCCGCCGAGAATGTCCTTGCCTTCCGCAATATCAACTGAGGAATAGAGCCCTTTTGGACGCCTAACGATGTGAATGACTTTGTTGAATTCAGTTTCACTTCGCGCTGCACAGGCTGTTCCGCAAATCTGCTCCAAGGTTTTTTTCAAATCCAACTGATTGATTTCATTTGCACCAAAGCGGATCCGCAACTCAGTGCGCCGTCGCTCTCCGATCGGCTCCGGCGTGAGGATCAGTGCGGCCTCATAGGATCTTTTTGGTTGGCCCGATATTCCTGCCCAACCTCTCCTTGGCACGGCGATCCCAGAGCGGAAGTTCTCCACCGCGCGCTCAATCTCCAATGGAACCCATACTGTTGTGATGTTCGAACTCTCCGCCGACATGACGCCGGTCACAGAGAGTTTGAGCCGCACCCGTTCGCGCCGATCGTTAACAATGCGACCAATCAGCAATATGAGCTCATCGCCAACCTGCAGACCCTTTCTTTTGGCCAGATCTTGAGAGACAACAACCTGATCCCCGCTCGGCGCAGTTCCCTCCGCAAGTCGTTCATGGATGGGGTCATCCAGACTGGTGGCAATAAGTCTGGCTTCCGACGTAACGCGCCTGCCATCGGCCTTAAAGCCGATGTCAATGCCTCTGGGCGTGAAGGCCACCATGGGCTGCAAGAACGACACCCCGTCAACCTGTTTGATCCGATCCAGAAGCTCCGCTTGTTTCACACTTGCATTGTCAGGTCTGATCACTCGGTATCTCGGGTCATTAATGAAATCTTCTTTGAGGCGATCCACGAAACCAACTTTTACCGACCAAAGAAACATGAGCGGTGTGATAACGGCCACAATGGAAAAAATTAGACATGCCGCGAATGTAATTTCGCTCATAAGGTCTTTTTGTGCAATGTAGAGCGATGTTTTAGGTGTTACACGCTTTAAATTTAACATATTCTTTGGATTTTTGTTAGAACCCTGTTATTTCCAATTTGCTTAGGCTTCATCTCTATTACTGTGTCACAGTATTGATAGACAAGATCCAAATCATGCGACACGAGCGACACAGTAACGCCCGCAAGCTGCGTAAGTGATTTGAGCTGTTTGATAATGACGTCGGCCATTGCCTCATCGATCGCCGCGGTCGGTTCGTCTGCGACAATGATTGTCGGGGTCCCTGACAGCGCCCTCAAAATGCTCACGCGCTGTCGTTGCCCGCCGGAGAGCTGCGAAGTCCGCTTGTTCATGTGCGAATCCATGTCCAGCATGCCAACCGTCGGCGAATCCGCGCTCAGTTGTTTGCTGCGGAGAATGGAAGGTACCAGGTTGATGTTTTCCTTCACATTGAGGCAATCAATCAGGCCGCCCGATTGCAAAATATAGCCAAAATGCTGCAGCCTGATTGCACTCAACGCTTCGTCGTCGCTCTGCAAGATGAGATCAGTAAGGTCGTGTTTGATGCCGTCGACCGCCAGTATGTAACTCTCAATTTCGTCAGGTGTTGACGCGAGCGAAAGCAAGTCGAGGAAAGTCGACTTACCGCTGCCGCTCCGGCCGACAAATCCTACAAATTCCCCCTGCTCCAGGTGGACCTGCTCTACTTCGAGCCAGAACTCGCTATCCGAGGAAACAAGACGCTTGACGCATCCCTTTAGTTCGACAGCCACGCCCATGAAATTTTGCTAGTTGCCCAGATTAATGCCCCAACTGGCGGATGGTCAGTTGATCACTTTCAATGTCTTCACGCTCTTCGCTTTGTCGGTGTCCAGCGCGCGAGAGCGAACTGGGTCAACTGCCACCAACACGCCGCCAAGGTCTGCGCCGAAGGTCATCGGGCTCGTTGGCTCAACCATTCTCCGGAGTGTCGCTTCAGTTTCTCGCAACATGTGCATTCTGACTGAGGGGCTGCGTTCGATGAGACGCCTTGCCGTCTTGTCGAGCACGCGTTTTTCTTCGCGCCAAGCGTCGATGTCGAGATAGGCATCTCCGGTCGAAGCCGCAACGTCAATCGCAATTTTGCCAGCCGTGACCCATGGGCTGAGTTTCTTAATGAGCGGCCCCGCCTTGCCAGCTGCTTCAATGATCGAAATCGTTGTTTCACCGGCATACTTCGTCATAGCAACACCGGCGCCGCTCTCACCGGAACGCAAATCGCTGACCAGGTCAGATACTGTCTCTCTGGAGTCCAACAGGAACTCCGCTCCGCGTCGGTCAGTTTCGCTCAATTTCTTCAGCTTTTTATCTTTTAGGTCGTCTACGTATTTGTCGAATTTGTACTCCAAGACACCGCTCGAAACGTCCCAGGCAACATCGTGAGCCCATTTGGCCAGTCGGTCAGACACTTTTTCGCCAGTCGTGCGCTTAAAAGATTCCAGCTCCTTGACCACCTTCAACGTTCTTTCCTCGACCCCAGATTCGATGCGCTTTATCTCTTTGGCGTAGAGTTCTGGAAGTTTATGTCGCAGCCAAATACGTGCTTCTTCACACGTAAAAACGTCATGTGCCGTTACCGCAATACGCCCGCTACAGCCATAAGATACGCCGAACGACATAACATAAATCATCATTGAAGCTAGAATGACTCTCATATTGCAATTCCCGAAGATTCTAGAGATTTTCCAAATCTATTTTACTGTCCAGACTAAGCTTGCAAACTTCATCAACCTTAAATTCTCGCGAGTTTTGAGACAGGTTCAAGCAAATTATGCAAATAGCACAATCTGTATATTTTTTCAATCTGTGTAACTTGCGTGATCTCTTGCCGAATGATTGGATAAATATTGTAGGAGACCGGACATCGCTCGCCATCTTCCGACACACGGGTCTCCCTCCTCCCAAATCTAAGCCGGCGCCAAGTTAGATGAGAAGGCGCTGGTCGTGGCCTGGAAGCATCATTCAGATGATGCTGTTTAACGTCTTTTGCGTGAGACTGATCTGAGCCTGCGGGCAGGTTCTGTGTTGTCTCGGCGTGCCGTTCTGCGGGTGTCCGCGATGCGACGTATTACAAGTTGCGCAAGGCGTTTGAGGACATGGGCAAATCTAAGCACTCAGAATTGGAAGCTCTGCAGAAAGCGGATGATCGGCTGAAGAGTAGTGTGTGGCTGCGCTTGCACGATCAGTAAGCACATCGCAATTCCAACGAAGGACCGCTTCAAGCAATCTTCGGTGACGGCGGATTGCTTAAGCCTGATCAACGAGGATCGGTTCCATTATCCCCTGCCGACGTAGCGCTGCCAGGCGCATCCTCCGCCCGGCTCCGCCTCATCCAGAACCTAAACGCCAGCCCGCCGGTCAGCGCCGCCGCCAGAGCGACGATCGTCATCGCGATCTGCCAGTTGGCGGTCTGCACGGTCAGCCCGGACAGCACAAACAGCAACGTCGCGCTCAGCCCCATGAGCAGCGGGCGCACCGCGCGCTCCATGGTGTCCTCAAACAACAAATAGGCCAGATCAAATGCCGCAACCAGCGCTAGCGTGTAGGCCGTCAGCTCCAGCGCGGACGTGCACCGGATGGCGTTGCCGATAGTGGTGGCGTCCGCGGTGCACTGATAATCGGTCAGCACCAACATGTAGACCTTCAGCACCAGAGCCACGGTGAGCCCGGCCCCGATGATCATCTGACACACCCAGCGGATGATCCGCGCCGGGCGCAACACATGCGCCGCAAACCGGGCATCACGCTCAGAGCCAAGATCGCTCATGCCCGCACCCCGTGATTAACCGCGCTGATCACCGCATCCACATTGGACACCGTTGCCACATTCTGCATGGCGTAGTTGATGGACGCATTGTGCCAGTCCGCGTTCATGGTGGAACAGGCGTTTTCCGGCACAATCACATGATAGCCCTTGTCGGCCGCCGTACGCGCTGTGTGCTCCACCGACATGTTGGTCCACGCCCCGGTGTTGATCAGCGTTTCCACGCCGGCATGGCGCAAGTAGCTGTCCAGGCGGCCGGTCTCAAACGCGCTCATGGACATTTTCTCCACCACGAGATCGCCCGGTTGAGGCTCAAGGCCCGGCACCGGGGCTGCCCCAAACGTGCCGCGCACCATGGCGTTGGCATCGCGCAGGCCTTGATAGAGACCGCAATGGCGGCGCAAAGTGGGATGGCCAGGCTCACAGACAAACCAGATATGGATCACCAAGACGCCCCGGCGCCGGCACGCCTCGGCCAGGCGCCGGCAGTTTTCGATCACATTCTGCTCGCGGGCGTGGGCGGGCGAACCGCTGTCGGCAAAGGCGCCCCGTTCGGTGATCACATCGTTCTGCATATCCTGGATCAGCAAGGCGCAACGCGCCGGGTCGATCAGGAAGGCCGGAGCGGACGATCCGGCACCTGCCGGGGCCGGCCGGTTCATGAATGCCTCCTGGCGCCCTTGCGCCTTCATGTCGAGTGCATAGACGGAGGTGCAGGCGCATACGTAGAGCGTCCGCCAGTCGGCGCCACCCCAATGGAGGTTCGCGGCCATCTCGGGGACACTGATCTCGCCCAGCTTCATCCCATGAAAGTCGTAAACCCAAACACCACCCGGCGCAGTCACATAGATATTGCCTTCCGTGTCGGCCTTCATGCCGTCCGGCACTCCCGCCCGGTCGTTCTCTACGATCCCGCTGGCAAACATGCGCCCGTTCGTCAGCATGCCATCAGGGCCAAGATCAAACATCCGGATATTGGCCTGGTCGGTATCATTGACCCAGATAAAACGCTCACAAGGGCTCAGGCACAGCCCGTTGGGCTGGGTAAACATATATCGGTCGGAGACCAGTTGCGGCTCATCGCCCGGCTTGTGGCCCGGCGGAAGGCGGTACACCCCCTGAAAGCCCATCTGCAACGGCCGCTCCACCCCAAAGCCAGGCATGCGACCATAGGTGGGGTCGGTGAAGTAGATGGAACCATCAGAGTGGACAATGATATCGTTGGGCGAGTTGAGCTCGCGGCCTTCAAAATGGGTGGCCAAAACTTCGCGGGTTCCGTCCGCCCTGAAACGCACCACAGATGAGGTGGCATGCTCACACACGAGCAGGTTGAGATCGGCATCATAGGTCATGCCGTTGCCTTTGTTGGACGGACGCATGATCTCTTCGATGCCACCCGCCGCGGACCAGCGCCGGCGCACATCGCCCGGCATGTCGGAGAAGATCAGGTCCTGCTTCACCGGGTGCCACAGGGGGCCTTCAGTGAACTCAAACCCGGTGCCGATTTGCCGGACCGGCGCGGCGGGTGCGACCAGGTCGGCAAATCTGTCATCGATTACGGTGTGTGCCATGCCCTCAGCTCTCCTATGCCGGGAACCAATGGCGGTCCGGCAGCGTCTCGGTGATCGGACCTGGACAGCTCATCCCCAAGCGGCCCACCACGCGTCCATTGGCCACCTTCGCGCCGCGGTCATGGATCGGCAGCAGAAACGTGTAATTGTTCAAGAGCCGCTTGATCTGACCCTTTTCGCTGCGCTTGGAGCCGGCATGGTTGCCCGTCACCTGGGGCTCCATGTAATTGTTGACGCGCACGTGGTTGATGATCTGATCGTTGAAATCGTAAATCACGTCGCCGCAAATGCAGGCGAGGCCTTCGGCGGTTTCCACAATCACATTCATGGAGCCTTCGGTGTGGGCCCCTGCCGGCTCGCACCACACGCCGGGAATAATCTCTTCGGCCTGAGTGATTTCCAGATCCAGAAAGCGCATGGCTTCGGGCTCATAGATCCGCTCCACCAAATGCAGAATGTCCGGCTTGGGATATTGCGGATACATAATGCCGGAAACAGAGAACTCCATCTCGCGGCGGTTGATCACGACCGTGGTGTTCATGGGGAAGTCATCGTCGTTGCCGGCATGGTCGATGTGAAGGTGGGTGTGGAGGATATAGCGAATGTCGCCAAGCTTCAGACCATGTTTGGCGAGTTGCTGGTCCACGGTGTTTTCATGGTAGCAGTGGCCGCGCATGCCGAGGGTTTCCATGATGGCATTGTCCCGGTAGCCGGTGTCCACCAACACGGGATACTCACCCCCCAAGATCAGAAAACCATAGACCGGCACCCGGCGCACACGGCCGCACTCGTGCCCCAGCACCAGAAAGCTGGTCTCCAGTTCGATATCCCCAAAGTCCAATGTGTGGATCGTTAGCGCCATCTCTCACTCCCTTAATCTAGCCGGTAAATCCGCGCTGCCGTGTCGTTGAAAACTGCTTTTTGTTGCCCCTTGGGCAGGCCGGTTGTTGCCGTCCGGTAGGCCTCGACAATGTCGCCATAGGGTGTCCAGATCTTCTCAATCGGATAGTTGGACCCGAACATGCACCGCTTTGCGCCGAAGAGTTTCAGCGTTTCAGAGACGATTTGACGAATGAGCTCCGGGTCATTGCGGCGCACGAACGTGCCCAGGCCGGAGAGCTTGGTAACCACATTTTCACAATCAGCCAGGGCCTTCATACCGTCACGCCACAGGCTCCAGCCTTGATCGGACGTATCCTCCAACATCCCGGCATGCTGCAGGATGAACGTGACGTCCGGGCAGGCCTTGGCCAGTTTGGCGGCGTCCTGCATCTGCGGGGCGAAGACCTGCAGATCGAAGCTCCAGTCATACTCCGCCAGGCGCTGAATGTTGCTGCGCACGGTGTCGTTGTCGAACTGGGCCGGGCCCGGCGCGAAGCGGTAGAGCGGGTTCTCGTGCCAATGAAACTGCTGGCGAAAGCCGCGCAGGCGCTGGCGGTGCTTGACCTTCTCCAGGGACGGGCGCACATCTGCGCGGGTGAAATCCAGATAGCCCACAATGGCGTGGGGCCAACCCGCCCGGTCCGCCACCTCGTCAACCCAGGCGATCTCATCGGCCCACCAGTTGGGCGCCCAGTTGGCTTGCACGTAGACCGACTTTTCAATGCCGGTCCTGGCGATGTCAGCCAAGAATTCGTCGATCGGATAGTCGCGCCGAATCGGCCCGTAAGCGCCAAAGATCCGGGGCTTTTCTGGGCCAAGCAGCCAGGGCAGATCCTTCTGGCGCCAGATATGGTGATGGGCGTCGATCATGCGGCCTGGCCCAGGTTTAGAACATGATTGGTGATGGCGGTAAGGTCGGTGCCATCGCCGAGAGCGCTCAAATGCGGACGGATAGCCGCGAGGGCCGTTGTCTCCGGCACCGCACCGTCGATCGCCAAAGGCGAGAGCCAGTCAATCCGCCAGGCGCGTCTCGACAGCCGCACCACAGCATCACTCATCGCTTCAGAACCGCCACGCTCAAGCCCATCGGACAACATCAAGATCAGCGCCCCTCGGGCAAAGCCGGCATAGCGCGGCACAGCCAGAAAGGTCTGGAGCGCCTCACCGATGCGCGTACCGCCATCCATGTCCGCCACCAGGGCGGTGACGCGGTCGAGCGCTTGGCGCTCATTTCGGCGCCGAAGCGCCGGCGTGATCCGGGTCAGCCGGGTGCCGAGCGTGAACGCTTCAAAGCGCTCCGCCGCGCGGGCCAGTGCATGGGCAAAGCGCAGTGACACATCTGTGCGGTCCGACATGGAGCCGCTGATGTCGATCAGCAGCACGATCCCGCGCTGCCTGGTTTTGCGGGCCCGCCGCTCCAGCCGGAAGATCTCTCCGTCCTGCCGTGCGGCGGCGCGCAAGGTGCGGCGCATATCCAGAGAGCGCCCGCTGGGGCTGGGAGCCTGGCGGTAGGACCGGCGCCGAGGCAACCGTGCCGGCGCCAAACGGGCGAACCGAGCCAGGACCACCTCCGGCTCTTCGGGCGCAAACTCGCGCCTTGCCAACCTTTCCGTGGCGGCCGCCTCATCGCCCGGGCTTTCCTCACCCGGCTCCTGCTGTTCTTCTTCAGTGGCACCCGTGGCCTCGCGGGCTTCAACCTCTTCGTCCTCGCCTTCGAACACGCCGGAGGCGGTCTCGCCATAGAAAAAGGCGCGGAAGATGGCCTCGAACTCCTCTTCGCGCTCATGGGGGATGGCCAGCAGCGCGATTGCGGCGCTGCGCACGTCGTCGATCCCCCGCGGGCCCAGCAACCCCACCGCTTCAACGAACCCGATGGTCTGGTCCGGCGCGATGGAGAACCCGTTCGCCCGCAGCACTGAGGCAAACTCTACGAACGGCTGGGTGGCGGCGGGTAGTGTGTTCATGCCGCCTCTCCCGGCAGGATCTCGTCCAGCCTTGGCGCCACGAAGTTGAGGTCATCATGGTCCTTCAACGCCACCCCGAGCGAGCGGCGGAACGCCTCCGGCCACGTGTGTCCTTGCCGGTTCAGCAAGGTGGCCGCTTCAGCCCACTCCACCGTTTCTGCAATGCCGGGCGGTTTGACCAGAGGCTCTGATCTTAAAAGATTGACCGATGCCACCACCGCCGCCGCTGTCGCCTCGGCTACGGTGGACGCGCGGGCCATAACGATCTGCGCTTCCAGACTTGGCGAGGGATAGTCGATCCAGTGATAGACACAACGTCTGCGCAGGGCTTCGTGCAGCTCACGGGTTCTGTTGGATGTGAGCACCACCACCGGCGGAACGCCCGCACGCACCGTTCCGGTTTCCGGGATCGAGATCGTGAAGTCGGAAAGGAACTCAAGCAGGAAGGCTTCGAACTCG
>JBCDDQ010000003.1:0-44305 GCA_039180225.1 Pseudomonadota bacterium | reverse complement strand
TCGGTGGCGAAGTCCGGGTGAGATTTTAAGTATGCCTGGCGACCTTGACCAAAAGGTTGCAATTATAACGGGTGGTGCATCCGGGATCGGGCGCGCCACTGCATTGGCGATGGTCGAGGCGGGCGCGAAAGTTGTGATCGCTGATATCAATGAGGAAGGCGCAAGGCGTACAGCCACCCAAATTGGTGAGGCCGCCATGGCATTCCAAATGGATGTTTCGGCGGAAGACGATTGGACCGCTGTCACCGAGGAAACCATTCGCCATTTCGGCAGGCTCGATATCGTTGGGAATATCGCCGGGATTGGTCGCGGCGGAACCATTGAAGATGTTACGCTCGACGATTGGAATGCGATGATCGCTGTGAATCTGACGGGTGTTATGCTCGGCTGCAAACACGGTATCAAGGCGATCCACAAATCGGGTGGTGCGGGCGCGATCATCAATATGTCGTCGATCGGCGGGCTGATCGGCGTTTCGGATATCGCCGCCTATTGTGGTTCAAAGGGAGGGGTGACGACGCTCACCAAGTCGGTCGCGCTGCATTGCGCGGAACAGGGCTATCCCATCCGCTGCATGTCGGTACACCCAACCTATGTGGACAGCGAAATGCTCGACCCCGTCGCGGAAATGGCGGGTGTAAGCCGTGCTGAACTCGTGTCGGGCATGGCACCGCTCGTCCCCATGAAGCGGGTCGCAACCCCGCAGGATGTTGCAAATACGATTGTCTTTCTCGCCTCCGACAAGGCGGCGATGATCAGCGGCTCCGCGATTGCGGTGGATGGGGCTCAGCTTGCGGGGCCCCCGCCCGCTCATTTTTCGTGAGGGTCTTATGAACAGGTTCATGGATAGAGCGGTTTTGGTAACAGGTGCGGCACAGGGGTTGGGGGCTGCAATTGCTGGCCGGTTCGCTGAGGAAGGGGCTCATGTTTTCCTCGCCGATATCAACGCTGCACAAGGCGAGGGTATCGCCAACAAACATCGCGCTACGTTCGTACACCTTGATGTCGCCGATGAAGCAAACTGGCAAAATGTTATCGAAACAATCGAAAGCGAAACCGGTCGCCTCGACATACTCGTCAACAATGCAGGCACTGAAGGCGACCCGCTTGCGGCGAAAGACCCGGAGGGTGCACCAAAGGCCGACTGGGACCTGATTTTCAAAGTGAATGCAACCGGCGTATTTCTAGGGTGCAAGGCGGCTATGGATTTGATCACCAGGACCGGCGGTGGGGCCATCGTCAATATTTCATCGGTTGCCTCTTGCGTGCCGACGCCCTTCATTGCCGCCTATGGCGCATCGAAAGCCGCGGTTGAGCATTACAGCAAATCGGTCGCTCTCCATGCGGCTGAGGCCGGATACCAAATCCGCTGTAATTCGGTTCACCCCGGCCAGATCCGCACCCCGATGCTGGAAGGCCTGTTTGACCGCATGGCCGAAGCGCAGGGCGTCGGCAAAGAAGACTTCGCCAATGCCTTTCTGGAGAGTATTCCCTTGCGCGCCTTTCAGGAGCCAGACGATATCGCCAATGCGGTGCTTTTTCTTGCCTCGGATGAGGCGCGCTACATCACCGGCCAATCACTCGTGATTGACGGTGGTTTCACCCTAAAAAACTGACAGGAGACGACGAATGGCTACCGTTCTAAAAACTGAAGAAGCGACCCCGACCGCGAAGGATATGATCACCAAGCCCTACCCCAAATTTCAAAAACTTGGGAACATCCCCTGGAAGCCCTGGGTGATGGTAGGGGTGCATTATAAACTGCTGAGCGTCGACAAGCGGACCGGCGGCTTCACCTGCATGCTCAAGGTCGAGGCGGGCGTCGAAGCTCCCATTCATCAGCATCTCGGCGGGATCGAGATCATCGTGATGGAAGGTGACATCTGCTACGAAGACGCTGATATCGGTCAGCCTGGTGATTATATGTATGAGCCGGCGGGCGATATCCATCAGCCGATCTCCTACAATGGCTGTATATTGTTCACCGTGTTTTCCGGCCCGCTTGCTGGCCTGAACGACGACGGCAGCGTTGCGGGCATTCTTGATGGAAAGACGATGATCCAGATGGCGACCGAGCATGGCGTTGTCGACCACGTCCATCAATAAGGACGACGCCATGTCGCGAATGATGGACTATGGCCAGCCACTTGGCAGTATTATGCAGGTCGCCTATGTTGTGGATGATCTCGAAAAAGCAGCCCAGCATTGGGTCGATGCCCTCGGCATCGGCCCTTGGATAATCATGCCCCATTTCCCCGCAGAAGACATGCATTATCGTGGCACGCCAACCGATATCGATCTCTCCATCGCGCTCGCCTACTCAGGCAGTATGTGTTTCGAGTTAATCTTTCAGCATAATGAAGTACCCTCGGTCTATCGCGAGGACGGGGCACCAACGCGCGAAGGTCGTTTCCACCATTGGGCGATTGCGACCGAACGCTTTGATGATGTCATGGCGAAGCATAAAACACTGGGCCACGCGGTCGCGTTTGATGGCAAAGTTGTGCCAGTCGGTGGATTGCGCTTCGCCTATATCGACGCAATGCCCCATCTTGGCGGTATGATTGAAGTGATCGAAAGCGGCCCGCCGGTGGAAGAACTGTTTGCGGGCGTCAAGCAGGTGGCGGATAATTGGGATGGCAAAACCGTTGTAATCAGGCCATAATCATATCAAACGAGAACGAAAGAAAGAGTGCGGCTTATATGACCGATGCAAAAACTGTGAAACTGGCGCATCTCATGGGGCCGACAGATACGCCGCTCGTCAACAAAACCATTGGTCAAGCGGTAAACGATGCCGCAGTCCAATTCGGCGACCAGGATGCAATCGTGTCGGTGCATCAAGATATTCGCCTCAGCTTTCGTGAACTGGCGACGAAAACCGATCAGTTGGCCTGCGGATTTCTGGCACTTGGCCTGGCACCCGGTGACCGCGTTGGTATATGGGCGCCCAATTGTGTCGAGTGGGCCGCCGTTCAATATGCGACCGCAAAGGCCGGGCTTATCCTCGTCAATATAAATCCGGCCTACCGAACATCAGAGCTTGAATATGCGATCAATAAGGTCGGCTGTAAGGCGCTGCTGACCGCGACACGCTTTAAGACCAGTGACTATATCGCCATGCTCTGCGAACTTGCGCCGGAGCTTCCAAAAGCCGAGCCCGGCAAGCTGAAGTCCGAAAAGCTTCCGTCACTCTCGAGCATCATTACGATCGGGGACGACACCCACCGCGGCTGTTATCGCTATGATGACGTTGCCATGATGGGCGGTGCGGATGAGACGGCAAAGCTGAACGCGATCACGGCAGAAATCAAACCCGAAGATCCGATTAATATCCAATTCACCAGCGGCACGACGGGTTCCCCCAAAGGTGCGACGCTCTCGCACCATAACATCCTCAACAACGCGCTTTTCACCGGCGAACGGATGCGGCTGACCGAGAGGGACCGCATGTGTGTGCCGGTGCCGCTGTATCATTGTTTTGGCATGGTGATCGGCAATCTAACCAACCTGCTGCGGGGCACGGCGACAATCTATCCGTCCGAAGCCTTCGATGCTCATGCCACGCTCACAGCGGTTGAACGAGAGCGCTGCACTGGGCTGCACGGTGTGCCCACCATGTTCGTCGGCGTGCTCGAAGCGCTTGATCGAGGTGATTACGACGTCTCGACGCTCCGAACCGGCGTTATGGCGGGTGCCCCCTGCCCTGTCGCCGTTATGCATCGCGTCGTTTCGGACATGAACATGGTGGATATCACAATCGGCTATGGCATGACCGAAACCTCGCCGCTCAGTTGGCAAACGGGTCCCGATGACCCGCTTGAGCGGCGCGTTTCAACCGTGGGTACGGTTCACCCGCATGCTGAAGTCATGGTCGCGGACGAACAGGGCAATCCGTTACCCTGTGGCACTCAGGGTGAGTTTCGCACCCGCGGCTATTGCGTGATGATCGGCTATTGGAACGACCCTGAACGCACCGCCGAAGCCATCACCGAAGATGGCTGGATGTGCACCGGCGACCTCGGCGTGATTGATGAGGCGGGCTATGGCAACATTACTGGGCGGGTGAAAGACATGGTCATCCGCGGTGGCGAAAATCTGTTCCCACGTGAGATCGAAGAGGCGTTGTTCACACATCCCGCTGTGCAGGATGTTCAGGTTTTTGGGGTTCCCGACGACAAATACGGCGAGGAATTATGCGCCTGGATCATCCTGAAACCGGGCCAGCATACAACCGAGGCTGAAATCAAAGCCTACTTCAAGGGCAAGATCGCGCACTTCAAAATCCCGCGGTATGTCCGCTTTGTGGACAGTTTCCCGATGACCGTAACCGGCAAAGCCCGCAAGGTCGAGATGCGCCGCTTAATGAGCGAAGCGCTCGACCTTGAGCAACAAAAGACGGCGTAACACCACCTTACATGCGGAGAGCTTTTACAAATCGACGTCGGCTTCTTCGCGCGCCTCGACCTTGGTCTTTTTCTCCAAAGCCGCTGCACGCAAATCCTGCCGACCGAGCATTGTCTTATGATCGGCCAACGCGCGTTCCCAAGCCGTTATGACCGCCACCTTGGGATCAAAATAGCTGAAAGCGACGTACACTGTTTCCCCCGTGCGGGTATATCTGTCCTCAACGATCATCTGATAGCCGCAGCCATCGCGTGAAACCACGGGGACAGGTTCTGTTTTCAACCATCCGGGCAAAACGAAGATGGCGCGAACGGGTTTTTTGGGCTTGCGACGAGCAGACGGAAATCCGCAAATATGAACCTGCCGCTGATCACCGAGGAGTCCCGCCTCATCATAAGACCATGCGAGGCCACGGACTGCGTATGCGAATTTAGATGAGCGCTGATAAACGCCTGACGGCTCCCCATATTTCGCCTTGATCGCGGAGTAGAATTTTTCGCGCAAAGGCCGTTTTTCCACCGCAGGATACCAAAGCCGCCGAAGACCCCAAACATGGGCGTCGGCCCCCTCACCAGCGGTGTGAATTTCAAAGGTATCCTCGGGCCGCGCCCCCGCTTCGGCAACCGGACTGCTGAGGCGGTGGACGACACGGCCGTCCTTAACGGCTTCGATCTCCCAGTCAGCAGATGATGCACCCCCATAGAGTTTGGCTTCAATCTGTTTTTTCATACCCGCCAGATCGTTCGAAAGCGTGATACCCTTAAAATCAGGAGCATCCTTTGGCGGGATTGAGTAAGGAAGGCCGGGCAAAGCGAAGGGGCCTTGAAGGTTCATAATTTTGTCCGACCCGTAGAAGCGGCCGGTCACCCTTGGCTTCCCATCGTCTTGAACTGTCATTGCAAACGGACCGCTAGCGTCGCCGCAGGTATCCCCCTGATATTCCATATCCTCAAAGCGCTCGGCGGCAGAGAAGTAGATAACACAACTCAGGCCCCTTCCGCCCCCCGCAAGCGCGCTTATGCGATTATCATAAGACACCTCTTTTTGACGGATGTGGACGACTGCCCCGTCCTCATTCGTACTTAATTCCGCAATCAGCGTTGTATAGAGACTTGAAACGACGTTCCGGGCCCCTTGAAGCTTTTGACTGAATGAAAGCTTATAAAGTCCAGTGGTCGGTTTGAGATTGGCAAGTGCTTCAGCCTCTTTGCGACGTTGCTCCGCACGGGCCCGGGCTTGCTCTTCATCTTCGCGCTGCGCGACCACCGCAAGCTGCCTATTCCTGCACTCAAGATTTGTTTCAGCACACCTGACGACGATACCGCTTACGACCGCATTATCGATAACCTTTGTAAGTTGAATGCTTATCTTGTCTGGTGCGCCATCGGTGCGACTGTCAACGTTCGGGATCGAAATCACATGGGGCTTGGCCTGCGCACCCGCCTGCTTGAAAACATCCAGGCCTTCTGATGCCGGACGTCCTTCAACCGCGACGGTAAACACGCGTTTGCCCGCGGAATTATGCCAGTTCTCCGTAAACATGAGATCAAGTGTATACGTACCCGGAAGGACCGGCAGTTCGTAGGAGAGCGATGGGCCGCCGCGCAAAGTGCCATACTGGGTTTTAGAACTGGCGTCGCCACGGCGACTGACGACGAAATTCTGCCCACCTTTCGCGAAGGCATCTTCGCTAAAGAGAATGCTACCTACCGTTACCGGTTTCGAACCGCCGGCATTCACCGCCAAAACCGGCGGCAGCTCACCGGCGTGCGCCGCGTGAAAACCAAAGAAAAGCAGAGAAAAACTAAGGCTGATACGAAGTACGGATCTCATGAACTCACCCCCCACCGGTGACCGCAACACTCAATATCGAAGATTGTTAGCAATAGATTCTCCCTGGTCAATCGGTTTTCTGTGACCAGTTTGACGCGTGTCTCTTCGTCAGCGAATGACGGCCTGAGGTTGGGCCTGTGGTTGGGGCTCAGATTGCCAGTCGGGCGACTCATTCGGCAATACACGCTTCAATTCGACGCAACTGCGCGAGAAGGCTGGTGGCATCGCCGTGCTCGAAATCGCTCAACAGGCTTGCACTATACTCGTTGGCGAGCTGAGTGAGCTCCTGAAAGTTGCGCTTCCCCTCGCCGGTGAGCGTTAGATCATGCGTGCGCCGGTCATCATGACCAGCAACCCGCTCGACCCAGCGTTTGTTTTCCAAACGCACGACCGCACGCGAAATCTGCGTTTTATGAAAGCCTGCCCGTTTTGATAGTGCCGATGCCGAGAGCGGCCCATATTGGCCGATGTTAAACAGCACCCGCCACTCGGTCCGCGACAGTCCAAAGCGTTCGCCATAGATACGGTGAAAACCCTCACTCGCGCGTTCGGCCGCTTGATATAGCCGATAGGGAAGAAAATTCTCCAGATCGAAGTCGGTCATGAAGGATTTCTCGCTTGATAGTTACAATCGCAACGGTTACATTCGCAAACAAATGAAAACAGTGTCATACTCTGCTTTGGGGAAACATCAATGGCCAAACCGTTTGCGTCGTCTGCTGACCTTGACGAGAAACAAGAAACTCTGGAGGTGCTCGCCGATGGCGTCTATGCGCTCACGGCAGAGGGCGATCCAAATGTTGGCGCCATTGAGGGCGAAGATTTCCTCGTTTGCATTGAGGCGCGCGCGACGCCAACGACGGCGCGTGACTGGCTGAAAAAGCTGCGCGAACACACCGACAAGCCGGTGAAATATCTGGTATTAACGCATTACCATGCGGTTCGTGTTCTGGGTGCGAGCGCCTTTGATGCCGAAACCATCATCACATCGGAAATGACCCGCACGCTGATCGAAGAGCGCGGCAAACAGGATTGGGACAGCGAGTTTGGCCGCATGCCGCGGCTCTTCAAAGAACCCGAAGGCATACCCGGGCTCACGCACCCCGATGTTACGTTTAGCGATACGGCCTTTATTGAGCTGGGCGGCAATCGCGGGCGGCTTGAGCTCAGCTTCTGTGGGCGCGGCCATACGGCGGGAGACATTGTGGTGTGGCACCCCGAAACCAAAACGCTCTTCGCCGGAGACCTCGTAGAGGCGCAAGCTGCGCTTTATACCGGCGATGCCTTCCACATGGATTGGTCGTCGGGCACGCTCGACAGGGTCAAGGCCTATCAGGCCGAGGCTCTGATCGGCGGGCGCGGTGCGGTGGCCATGGGCCGTGCGGAGGTCGATGCCGCGATCGCACAGACCCGCGGGTTCCTGAATGGCATGATCGACAATGTAAAGCCCGTCCATGCCGCTGGCGGCACGCTCAAAGAGGCGTTCGAGCGGACCCATGCGGTACTCGAGCCAAAATTCGGGGCCTGGCCGATCTTTGAACACTGCCTTCCCTTCAATGTCCAACGGCTGTGGGACGAACTCGATGGGATTGATTGGCCGCGCATCTGGACGATGGAGCGCGATCGTGAAGTTTGGGCGCTTCTGCAGGATTGATCACATGCCACTGACCGATACAAGTGCGATCCCGCGCTACAAAGACCTTATCTCGGTACCCAAATCTGCCTCGGGGGGGCACCATCCGGTTGTCATCGTTGGGGGCGGGCCTGTTGGGCTTACCCTTGCACTCGACCTCGGCCAACGCGGGCATGAAGTCGTCTTGCTCAATCGCTATGATTTCATCAGTGCGGGTTCCAAGGCGATCTGCTTCGCCAAGCGAACCCTCGATATCTGGAATCGGCTCGGCGTTGCAAAGCGCATGGTTGATAAAGGCGTTGTGTGGAATGTCGGGAAAGTCTTTCGCGGCGATAGCGACACACCGGTTTATCAGTTTGATATGCAGCCGGTGAAGCATCAGGAAATGCCGGGTTTTATCAATCTTCAGCAATATTATGCCGAGGAATTTCTGATTACGGCGTGCGCCGAGTTACCCACTATCGACCTGCGCTGGGGTCATGAGGTATCAGCGATCGATACCGACAAAAACCGGCTGACAGTCGAAACCGCCGAGGGAAGCTATGAGCTGAACGCAGACTGGATTGTCGCATGTGATGGCTCGAAATCGCCTATTCGTACGATGATGGGGCTCGACTTCGTTGGCCGGGTGTTTGAGGATAATTTCCTGATCGCCGATGTGAAATTCAAGGAGCAGCGCCCGCCCGAACGCTGGTTCTGGTTTGACCCACCTTGGCCCGGTGCCTCGGCGCTGATGCACCGCCAGCCCGATGATATCTGGCGGCTCGATTTTCAGCTGGGCTGGGATATCGATCGCGAGGCTGCCGTGCGACCGGAAAATGTCGAACCCCTGGTCCGTGGCATGCTCGGTGACGATGTTGAATTCACCGAAGAATGGTATTCGGTCTATACGTTCCAATGTCGGCGCATGGAGCGCTTTGTGCATGATCGGATCATTTTCGCGGGCGATGCCGCCCATCTGGTGTCGCCTTTCGGCGCGCGCGGATGCAATGGCGGCGTTGCCGATGCGGACAATCTCGCGTGGAAGCTCGATTATGTCCTTCGCGGTGGTAATGCCGCGTTGATCGAGACCTATAATGAAGAGGCAATCGCGACGGCGGACGAAAACATCCTGAACTCATCGCGCTCGACTGATTTTATGACACCGAAAACCGCAGCGAGCCGGGCGCTTCGTGATGCAGTTCTAGACCTTGCCGAAAGTCATGACTTCGCGCGACCCTTTGTCAATTCCGGACGGCTCTCCACACCCGTTTCCTATCGGCCCAACGCTCTAGTGATGGCGGATGTTGACAAGTGGCAAGGCGGTGTTCCCCCGGGCTCACCCGCTGTTGACGCACCCATCGAAGGCGCGTTGCGGGATAAAAACTGGCTGCTACCGGATCTCGGGGGCAGCTGGAAGCTTCTGTCGTGCGGCGGGCTCAATTCCGCACCATTACCGGTTGTCGAGGCGACAAGCGATCTCGCCCGCGAGCGTTATGATCTCGCTCCGGGTGATGCGTATCTCATTCGACCTGATCAATATGTGGCGGCGCGATGGAAGAGCTTCACGGCGGACCAGCTGGAGGCTCACCAATGGCCGATCTGATCACCGCCCCGAATATCGCGCGTCCAGACGATGTCTATCAGCTCTTCATCGACCTGCATGAAGGATGCACCGATGAAGAAAGCCGCAAACGCGACGCCAAGCTCATTCTCACACTTGTTAACCATATCGGCGATGAAGACGTGATCCGAAAAGCCGTTTCGTTAGTGCGCGGCGCCGGTTAGCGGCACCGCTCCTATCGCTTTCCTGCGCCTTTTTTCCCGCCGCCACTTCACTTCTGTCTTGTCCAACAGATGCGGTAGAGGCAAGCTTGCATTGTTGCAAAAAGCTGATGAGACCAGGCAATGCAGACCGAAGATAACGATACCCCCCTGAAGGCCGCCGGAGGCAACCCGCCGCCGACGCCAATGCAACTCGAGCATGTGTTGGAGCGCGTCATGCGCTGGATGAAGTTCATGCCGATTATGGCGGCAGCCAATCTCATTGTCGGCGTGCCTGCCTTCGCCATTTCGATTTTTGTTGCGTATGCCGCCTTCGAACAGGCTGACGCGACCCGGAAAATGCAGGAAGCCGCCGCTTGGCCCTCGCTTGCCATTCATGTGAGTTTCAACAACGCATCACCAGTACAGCGGGTAGCAGTATCATTAGAGAATGATGGTCTTGGCCCGGCGCTGGTGGAATCGATGCGCGTTGAGCTTGACGGTCGGGCGATGAACGACTGGCCATCGACAGTACGTGCCTTAGCTGGCGGAGCATTGGACGGTAGCCTCTCACGGACCGATCTTGATCATGTGGTGAAGCCAGGAGAAGCAATCGAACTGGTTCGTGTTGAAGGCGACAATGTCCAGGCAGCGCTGAGCAAGGCGATCGCGAATGAGCGAATCAAAATCGGGATCTGCTATTGTTCTATATACGAAAAATGCTGGTTACATTCCGCACCACCGGTTGAGACAACCGCACAAAACCAATGCCCCGACATCGGCGAAGAACAGTTTGGCCGGGAGCCTGCGCCCTATTTTGAGGAAGCAACGCCCCCAAGTAACAGCGTTGAGTCGGTGGCCCCGGAACAAGGCAAAGAACGAGACACAGAACAAGGCCCCGAAAAAACTCAAGAAAAAGCTCAATGAAAGGCCCCTGAATGAACGGCGGGGCCAATCGTGCTTTCCTGGCAATCCGCATTCATCGATGGCTCAACAGACATATGAACAGGCCGTAGAGACAGAAACGTAGCCGCGCACCGTTTAAGGGTTCACCGCCTAAATAAACCCAAGATTGCGCTCATCAAAATTTTGGAGGTTGGGTAACACGCGCTCGAGTTCATAACTGTCGAGGCCAAACCAATCTCCGAGCGTCGCGGCATACTGTTCGACCGATGTTTTGGGGATCAAGCGCCCCCGGCTGACTGTATATTCATCAGAATCGGGGTCATTGCCGGGTAAATTGCCATAAATTTTCTTGCCATTGACCGGTCCGCCCACCACAAAATGATGCCCCCCCCAGCCGTGATCGGTACCGTCGCCATTATCGATAAGCGTGCGCCCGAAATCTGAAGCCGTAAACAATACGACCTCGTTTTGCATGCCGAGTTCGCCCATGGCGGCGTAAAATGCTGAAATCGCCTGATCGAGTTGGGAATGGAGCCCTGGCAGATTATTTGCCTGGGCGTTATGTGTGTCATAACCGCCTGTATCGGCGTAGAAAATCTGGCGATTCACCCCGAGTGACCCCTGGATACTGATCGTTTCCGCAATTGCCTGCAGCTGACGACCGATAGATGAGTCAGGGAACCCGGTGCTCAGACCAAGGAATTGATCACGCGCGCTACTAAAGGCATCATTGCTCGCTACAGTCCGGGCATTGGTGGCGGCAATATCGCGAACAAATGCGCTTGGTGAGGTCACACCGAGGCTAGCAAAATGCTCTCCGAGCAATTCCTGCGCGCGGTCGGAATTGCGCCCACTGCCAAGTCTCCAGGGCTGTGTGCGTAAGAGAAAGTCGCTCACGCCGTTTGAGCCAACTGAAAACGGTCTCGCATTCTGACCAGCAAGAAACACATCAAGCCCCGATGCGGTGATGGAAGTGAACTGGCCAGCGCTGGATGTGGAAGCGCCGCTGACTGCATCCGCAAACTGCCCACCCCAACCATAGCGTGAGCCCTCGACACCGAGCGCCATCCACGTTGATTGCTGGTCGTTGTGTGAAAATAAACGAGGAGGGAGAGCGACGCTGTTGTCTTGCATCTGCGCGCGGGTAACGGGTTCGATCAATGGTCCGACATTGCCGACAATTGCGGCATTTCCGGCCTCAAAAAGCGCATGAATTCCAGAGAGTTCACGCGGTAAAGCAAACTGGCGCCCCCCGAAACTATCTTCGTTCTCCGGATTGAGGCGCAGCAATTGATCCGGGTGTCGAGACGACGTGGGGTCTTCTGCATTATAGGTATTGAAGAGTCCCTGGCGAACCTCGGCAAGCTCGGCGTAGGACGCTTCATCAAATGGAAGAACCGTATCGGCATGGTCCATCCCGCCCTTCAGGAACAAACAGACAAGAGCTTTATAGCCGCTCGTATCAATGGCGAAGGTCTGACGGCCAGCCAATCCCGCGAGGACCCCACTGGCACCCATAAGTGAAAGTGCGCCTGTCGTTTTCAGGAAGGATCGACGATTGATGTTGGTCATGATCAAATTTCCTAAGGCTGAACAGAATAGGCAGGTGTTGCCAAAGCGAGCGTAATCGCCACGTGAACGCGGGTCGTCAGGTCTTCGTCTTCACGACCGTCTCGGATCGGGATTTCACCCAGAATTTCAACGATCCGGTCACGAGAGACTTGCGACATTTGCCCCCCAGTGAGTAAGTCCGCCAGATGATCGACCAATTCGGTCGGGTTGGCCGCGAGCGAAAGCTCTGTCGTATAATCGGGTACGAAATTATCGGTTGCGCCGTCGCGCGTGCCCGTTCGGTCGCGGACATATTCAAGCATGAAATTCACAAACCCGACGATTGAGGTAGCACTCTTGATCTGCAGTTCAGGGGCCGTCAGCCCAAGCTCCCCACTTTCGGTCCCAGGCGCGATATATCCGGGTCGGTAGAAGTTAAAGACCGACCTTGAACGGAACGGATGTTGACCAAGTCGGGTTGCCGCATTTGAGGTGTCACGAAGCCGGTTTTCGTTCGCTGCGTTGATATTGGCCACATTGAACGCCCGCACCCAGTGCACGAAACGCAGAACAGGAGACCGTATTTTGCCGCTACTGTCGCCGGTCAGAACCTCCACGCCGTTTCTGCTTTCATCCAGCAGGATCGCGGCGATAACCGCCTGCATATCCCCCCGTGCACCTGACCCAAAGCGAGTACCATTTGCGGCTGTGAATGATCCCGCGTTAAATGCGGTGGCGACGCGCTCGACATAGGCGGGGTCAGGGTGGCTTGCTGTCAAACGCTGAATAAGCTGGCGCCCAATGAAAGGCCCCACGTTCGGATGATTAAACAACGTGTCGAGCGCCGTATTTATGCTTCGATCCGGGCCGGTTCCCGCCGGGATGGTTTGCCCCAAAAAGGACTTTTCGAGCTCGGAATGCTGCTCTGGAAACGCGCGTAATGGCGTATATTCAAGTTCAGGTGGGACTGCGCCCCAGAATGTATCCTTCGCAAACGACAACCCGGTAAAAACCCTCGCGAGGCCGATGATATCCTCGTTTGTGAAGGTCTCAACCGGTTGCCCACCGCTCAGGCGCGGGGTACCGTCCAGGTTGAGTTCAACAAGGCCGATGGTGAAGAGCTGGAGGATTTCGCGGGCGTAATTTTCGTCTGGCGTTCGTCCCGTTCTCGGATCACCTTTTCGATTGCGAAGATACGTCAAATAACGCGCCATCGCTGGCGAGTAGGTGACATCTTGCAACAGATTTCGAAAATTGCCGAACGCGTTGTTTGCAAGAATGTCGATGTAGAACGCCATACGTAAGGGCGGGTTCGCCGTACTCCTGTCCGAGACGACGAAAATCTGCGAGAGGGCAAAAATAACGCGCTGACGCAGTTGATCATCTGCCGCCATCATCGCTTCCCATTGCAGGGCGGAATGCGCGCGACTGTCGAGTTCGGTCCCTTGATTGAGCTGATTGAGAAGCACAGGCAGCATCGGGTTTACGGGCTTCTCAAATTCATCTTGTATCCAGTCGGCCGCATCCTGCCCAATCATCGAATCAATGTCGGTTTGATTGGCCCCGAAAGTTGCGGATGTCAAAAATGCTGACGCTTCCGCTTCCGTTTCAATGAGGGTCGCCGAAACCTCTGCTTCGGACGGGTTTTGAACCTCGATTGATCGCAAAACCGTTCCGGTCGCGCCATCATCATCGGTAACCGTCAAACGCACCTCATATGTACCCATGGCGGTAAAACGATGCTGAGGACCCATACCTGATTGTGTGGAGCCATCGCCGAAATCCCAGGCGTAGGCGGTAATTTCACCGTCTGAGTCTGAAGATCCCGAGCCATCAAAGGTGATTTCGTTATCAACAATAACAGGTTCAGATGGACGCGCGATCACGGCCGTAGGGGCCACATTGGCCGGCGGGTCAACTTCAACTGTCAGCCCGACCGTGGTTGATAACCCCTCATCATCGACAATCGTCAGGCGAACAACATAGCTGCCTTCAGCTTCGAAAACGTAACGTGCACTTTCACCCGAGGCGGTTTCGCCCTCACCAAACGACCAGCTGTAAGAGTCAATGGTACCGTCGGGGTCGGAAGAGTCTGACGCATCAAAAGTGACTTCGAGAGGTGCGGGACCCGATCTTTGGCTGGCCGCGATCACTGCCTTCGGGGGTTGGTTCAGCGGAGGCTCGACTGTGATCACGAGTTCTGCGCTCGCCGATAAACCCAGATCATCGATCACCGTGAGCTGAACCGTGTAGGTACCTTCATTCCCGAAAGTATGGGTTGGCATCGGGCCAGAGGCTGTGGCGCCATCGCCAAACGACCAGACGTAAGAGGCAATTGATCCGTCAGCATCCGTAGACCCAGAGGCATCAAAAGAAACAGCCAAAGGCGAATTCCCCGTTAGGGTGTTGCTCGCGATGTCGGCGATCGGGGCCATATTTTCGGGTTCAGCCGGCTCTTCGGGAACAACCGGTTCGGTTGGCTCAGCGGGCTCTGTCGGCGCTGGCTCAGTTGGTTCAACTGGCTCCGTTGGCGCTGGCTCTGATGGCTCCACTGGCTCCGATGGTTCTGTCGGTGCAGGTGGCTCCGTTGGCGCCGGTGGCAGAACCGGAATGACTGGCATTGGGGCTTGCGGTTCGGAGACAGTCAACTCACGGGAAACGGTCGCCACTGAACCTGCATCGTCCGTTACAGTCAAAACGATACGATATGTTCCCGGTTCGTCGAAGCGGTTCTCGACCAGCGGCCCGGTCGCTGTCGTCCCATCCCCGAAGTCCCAGGAATAACCCGATATTTCGCCGTCTGAATCGGTGGACATAGCCGCGTCGAATCGAGCGGTTACAGGTGCCTCGCCCGTAGATGGTGTCACGAGGAACGAAGCCACTGGCGCTATATTTGCCGGTTCCGGCGGCATTTCATCAATTGTAAGCGTCAGCCAAATGGCGGTCGCATTTCCCTGGTCATCAAAAGCGGTGATCAGCGTTGCTGTCGTGCCTGCTCCTGTAGGTATACCGCTGATCACGCCATCATCATCGACCACGAGGCCGTTGGGGAGGAAAGCGACTTCGAAACTGAGTTGACCCCCTTCAGGGTCGGTGAACAGTGTAGCCGGGTCGAGAAAAAACGATTGTCCGGCCTCACCCCGCGCGCTCGCATTGCTGACGGCAACTGGCGCCTCACCCTCGGGCGTTTCCGCTTGGCGCGTGGTTGCTGTTAATTCAGTAGCGATACGATCCGATCGGTTTCGACCTGTCGCTTCAAAGATCGCGGCGGCGGTCAGCAACTTCTCCTGAGTGTCAGCGTCAAAGGCGTTTTCGCCGCCCTCACCCGGTGCGGTCGAAAGGGCTATTTCGACGGCGGTTTCCATTTCATCGAGAAACACCTCGAGGTCGCCTGCAGCTGAGATAATGGCGAGCCAGAGGCCATAATCTCTTTGCTCCTGATCGGCCATCGCGGCATCGCCTGAGACGGCGATGACCGGCGATACGGAGAGAATATCAATGGTGTTGCCCGTGAAGAGACGTGAGATATCCTCAGCGGCGGTGACGACAGCGTCGACACTTCCGCCTTCTTGAACCGCACGGCGCGCGGCGAGTGTGGTCAAAGGGGTCACATGCAGCGTGATCCGGTGATCTTCTGCGGCATCGTCGGTACCACCCTCAGGAACAAGCGACATGGCCAGCATCCCGACGCCCGAAACGACCTCGCCAGTGGCTTCGTCTTCATAAGAACAGTTGCTGGCTTCCACGGTGAAGACCGTGTCTTGAGCGAAGGGCTCCAAAGTCAAACGATAGCGCCCTTGCGCGTCGGAAGTCCCTTCTGCCAGAGGAGCCGTGCTGTCGGTGAAAAGCGAAACATCGCATGCGGCCAAACCCGCGGCGATGACGCCTTCGACGGTTATCTCTGAGGTCGTTGGTTCCGGCGTCGATGGCGCGGGAGCAGCGGGGGGCGAAACAACCTCTCCATCATCCGAACTCGGTGAAGCCGCCGGCTCATCAACCGCACCGCAAGCGGTGACAACCGACAATAAAATACCTGAAATAACAAAGCTGAAGATCGGCCTATTGATAAAATTAGACATAAATATTTTTCACCAACCGCTGTAAAAGTCGAACAAAATCGGCTTACCCGGAAGGTTTAAATATTTGATTTGATTATAAAGTTAAGGCGTTTTAACACTCTTTTAAGTTGAATTTCTGGCTCGCTATGCCCATTTGAAAGAAATGCTATTTTTTTCCACGAGGGCGAATTTAACCTTTCCAGGTTTTGGCGCATCTGGCCCTGGAACATGCGGCCCAGCGCCAACATCATGATGACGCTGGCCTACAAGTCAGATGCACCATGGAACGAAACGCAATGGAAGAACGAGCGGTTCGACAAGCTGCTGGCTATGGCTCGCGCCGAGCTCGACGCCAGCAAGCGTGCCGAAATGAACTGCGAAGCCCAAAAACTGTGTGCGGAAGGCTCAGGCTCGCTGATCTCCACACACCGCGCTTACATCGACGCCAAGTCGCCGAAGGTAAAGGGCTTCCCACGCGTACCGATTGCCGCCTTCGGGGGCATGGAATGGCCGGAGTTCATCTGGCTGGACGCGTAAGTCTTTGAAAATGGTCAAGTTCGCCCCTCAGTCTGCCTCGTTGAGGCCGGCTGTCGGGCGGACTTACCGTTTTTGTGTTGAGATATGGATGTGGGCATGTTCCAATGATCTCAACAATAGAGCGGTAGTAAAAGATGCGTCTGGCTGGGAGGGACTGCGCCGATGATGTCACAAATGGTAATTCGCCGGATCGGGATTGGGATCATCCTTCTTTGGGTGGTGTCGGTACTGATCTTTGCGCTCACGCAGGTATTGCCTGGCGATGCCGCGCAAATCCGGCTCGGTCAGCAAGCAACGCCTGAAACACTTGCGGCGCTGCGTAAAGAACTTGGCCTCGATAAGCCGTGGTACATGCAATACCTGGCTTGGATGGGCAACCTGTTTACCGGCAATCTTGGCATTTCCGCCGCGGGCGGGGCGACCATTGAAAGCCTGATCGGCAACCGGATAGGCAACACGGTCTTCATGACCGCGATCGTGGCGCTGATCTCCATTCCGCTTTCGGTTTTGCTTGGTCTTCTGGCCGCAATGTTCCCGGGCCAGCTGCTGGACCGTATCATCACGTCAGGAACGCTGGGTCTGATCGCTGTGCCTGACTTCTTTGTGGCGATCTTTCTCATCCTTCTCCTGGCAGTCTCGCTCGGCTGGGTGCCGGCGGTGTCCTATCTCAGCGGCACTGAGGGTTTCTGGAGATCGGTTTATGTGCTTGCCTTGCCCATTGCCACGCTGGTGGTTGTGGTCTCTGCGCAGATGATCAGGATGACCCGAGCGGGTATTTTGAACGTGATGGGCTCACCTTATATCGAGATGGCCATCCTCAAAGGTGTGCCGCGCAAACGCATCATCTTGCGTCACGCGCTGCTGAACGCCATTGGCCCGATCGTCAACGTGATTGCGCTGAACCTGGCCTACCTGGTGAGCGGCGTGGTGGTGATTGAGACCATCTTTGCCTATCCTGGCTTAGCCAAGCTGATGGTTGACGGTGTGCAAACACGCGACATTCCGCTGGTGCAGGCCTGCGGCATGATCTTCTGCTGCACCTACGTCATTCTTATCCTGATCGCCGATATTGCGTCGATCCTGTCTAATCCGCGCCTGAGGCATCCGAAATGAGCGATACAACTGCCGCGGCCGATCAGGGCCCAAATCCTGATGTCTATGACGAGCTTCCGGATGCACCGCCCAAGTCGCGTTTGCGGCTATCGATGACCGGCAAGGTCTCCGTTGCAATCGTTGTCTTCTGGGTGGTGATGGCCTTTATCGGGCCTTGGCTGGCGCCTTACGGTGAAAGTCACTTCATCGAAGATGACGCACTCGGAAACCCCATTGACGATCCAAGTTTTATGCTTCCCGACATGGGTCTGCATGTGTATTTCGGTACCGACTATATTGGCCGCGATGTGTTTTCGCGGATCATTTGGGGTGCCCGGACCACGATTGGGATCTCGTTTATTGCAACCCTCATGGCCTACTTTGTGGGCATCACGTTGGGGATTGCTGCAGCAGTGGCTGGGAAGTGGGTTGACGCGGTGCTCAGCCGTTTGGTGGACGCCATTTTGGCTTTCCCGAACATCATGCTGGGCCTCATCATCATCGCCGCCTTTGGGTCGTCCATCCCTCTGCTGATTGTTTTGGCTGGGCTCGTCTATGCAGCCAGCGTGTTCCGCATCGCGCGGGCGCTGGGTCAAGACATCATGGTGCAGGACTATGTGGAGGCGGCGCGCGCGCGCGGAGAAGGCCTATGGTGGATTATCTCCAGAGAAGTCTTGCCGAATGCCGCCATGCCGCTGGCCACCGATTTCGGGTTGAGACTGGTGTTCGTGATCTTGTTTATCTCGTCGCTGAGCTTCCTCGGGCTCGGCGTTCAGCCGCCGATCTCCGACTGGGGATCAATGGTGCGGGAAAACCTGCAAGGACTGGGTAACGGCGTGTTCGGCGGTGCTCTGGCCTCGATCACTCCAGCGCTGGCGATTGCCTCGTTGACCATTGCGATCAACCTGATCGTGGACGATATCTCTGCCCAAGCTGGTGGCAGTCTTGCGAAGAAGATGACCTAATGGCTGATACATCTCCTATTTTTGAGTGCAAAGACCTGAAGATTGAAGCTCGTCCGTGGGATGCCGATCCTATCCCGATCGTGAAGGGTGTAACTTTCGACGTTAAACCGGGCCAGGTGGTGGCCTTGATCGGGGAATCTGGTTCAGGCAAGACCACCATCTCTCTGGCGTCGTTGGGCTATACAAAGCCTGGCCTGTTCTTCTCGGGCGGTCAGGCAAACCTCCTCGGCAAGGATATGATCACGATCGATCCTGAGGAGCGCCGGTTGCGGCGGGGTGAGCACGTGGCCTATCTGGCACAAAGCGCGGCGGCCACCTTTAACCCTGCCTTGAAGATTGGCGAGCAGGTCACTGAATCGGCCGTGCTGCACGGCGCCATGACCCAGGAGCAGGCGAACAAACGGGCCCGCGAGCTCTATGAGGCCTTGGAGCTTCCTGATCCGGATCGGATTGGCGGGCGCTATCCGCACCAGGTCTCCGGCGGTCAGCTCCAGCGCCTCATGGCGGCGATGGCTCTGGTGGAGAAGCCCAGCCTTCTGGTGTTGGACGAGCCAACCACGGCTCTCGACGTAACCACGCAGATCGAGGTGCTCAAGGCCTTTAAGAAGGTGATTGAGGAAGAAGGTTCTGCGGCAATCTACGTGACCCATGACCTCGCCGTTGTGGCACAGATCGCGGATCATATTGTTGTGCTCTATGGCGGGGAGATCATGGAGCAGGGGCCGGTGGAGCAAATCATCAACCGGCCTACGCACAGCTACACCCGGCGTCTCATGGCAGCGGTGCGGCCAACACCAACAGCTGGCATGGGTGAAGGCACATCCGGCGAGCACCGCCGCGAGGTGCCGGCCCTTGAGGCCCGCAGAGTAACGGCGGGATATGGCCGCGGCCCTGACGGCAAACCGCTTGTTACCATCTTGAAGAACATCAGCTTGCCGGTCGAACGCGGCCATGTGGTGGGCGTCATCGGAGAATCGGGTTGCGGAAAGTCCACCCTTGCCCGTGTCATGGCCGGTCTTCTTCCCGCTTCAGAGGGCGATGTGCTTTTGGACGGAGCAGAACTGAAGCCGGATCTGGCGGATCGTTCGCGCGATGAATTGCGTTTGGTGCAGTTTGTCTTCCAGATGGCCGATACTGCCCTCAACCCACGGCAGACAATTGGTGACATTATTGGCCGGCCCTTGACTTTCTACCATAACCTCTCCGGCAGGGCGCGCCGTGAGCGAATCCATGAGATCTTGAAGCTTGTGGAGCTGCCGCCCGAGTTTGAGGGACGGTATCCGGCTGAGTTGTCCGGTGGCCAGAAGCAGCGCGTAAACCTTGCCAGGGCGCTGGCGGCCAATCCTGAAGTCATCATATGCGATGAGGTGACGTCTGCGCTCGACACCATCGTTGGAGCAAACATCATCAAGCTGCTGAGGCGCCTGCGCGACCAACTCGGTGTGAGTTATGTCTTCATCAGCCACGACCTCTCCACGGTGGCGAGCTTCGCCGACGAGATTGCCGTGCTCTATAACGGCGAATTGGTTGATTTCGGCACGGTGGATGAGGTTCTGACGCCGCCGTTCCATCCCTACACCGAACTCTTGATCACTTCCGTGCCTGAAATGCGGGTCGGTTGGCTCGACGATACGGCAGAGCAACAGCAAGCCCTGGCGGCAAACTTCAAGGCTGGCGATTATACAGCCAGTTCGCCCAAGGTTATGTCATCGCTTGCGACGAATGGATCGGGTGCGAGCAAAGGCACGGCTGCAAAGCCGGCCGCAAGCTCAAAGGCTGGTGCTGGAAAGGCAACGGCGGCCAAGGCAACCGGACGCGGGGCAAAGAAAGCCGCGCAGCCGGCAACCGCGAGAAAGACGACAACCAGCACACGCGCCAAGACAGGCAGTGGCGGCACGGCGACAAAAGCGAAGGCCAGCTCCGCTGGTCGCACGGCTGCTGCGAAGAAACCGGCCGCATCCAAAAAGCCGGCGGCCCGAAAGGCGCCCGCCAAAAAGGCTGCTCCTGACGACCTGCAGCAGATCAGTGGCGTTGGCCCGAAGATTGCCGGCCAGTTGAAAACCATGGGCATCACGACGTTCGACCAGATTGCATCTTGGAAGAAGGCTGAAATGGAAAGCTTCAACGAACAGTTGAAGTTCAAAGGCCGTATCGAGCGCGAGCAATGGGTGCCCCAGGCCAAGAAGCTTGCAAAGGCGAAGAAGTAGCTTCAGGCCTTCGTTGGCCAGCGTAGACAAAGAAACGGCGGGTCCCGGAGGGACCCGCCAGCTGCTTTGCTTGTTGATGACGAAGCAGCCTAATCCCTCACATAGGCCGTTGAGCTGCAGTGTTTTGCCGCCGGTAACCTTGCCCGCTTCCGGTCACATTGTCCATAAGACATAAGAAAAGACCCTCAGCGTTCACCGAGGGCCTTTTGATCATCAAAGTGATTGTTTTCAGCGCCTAGTTGAGGAAACGGAAGAGGCGCACTTGTTTACGCGTGCGCTGGGTTCCGCTGCGCGTGCGTTGTGTCACAGGCTTGGTGCGTTGTGTCGCGGCGCGGCGGCGCACCTTACGTTTCTTCTTGGCAACCTTGGTGGCTTTATAGTTCCAACCGCCATCCAGGCTCACCAGGGTCCGGTTGCGGCCGTGCTGGCGCACAAGGTCATAAAATTTCTTGGCGTTTGCCGGGTGCAGGCGAATGCAGCCATGGGAGGCCGGTCTGCCGAGGCGACTGATGGACTTGGTGCCATGAACCGCGTATCCGCCGCGGAAGAACACCGCATGGGGCATCGGCGCATTGTCGTATTTGCGCGAGTACCACATTTTGTGCATGCGATAAGGATAATAGGACCCGGTTGGTGTGGTGTACCCGCGCCGACCGGAGGAAATCTTCCAGGAGTGCACGACTTCGCCGTTCACCACCACGTTCATCCGCTGTTTGGACAGGTCGATCTTCGCCTTCACGATGGGCTCGAGCATCTGAACCTTGATGTCCGCCTGGGCGGGAGCCGCGATCCCAAACAGTGAAAGGGCGGCAATTAGGACCGTCTTGCGCATGTTTTTATTCTCAACCCTAAAGTTAATCTTGTTACACTCTATCGCCGCAATGCAAAAACCATGCAGAATACTGTGCGTTCGCGCAAGAACCGAAAGTCAACCAGATCACGAGTGTGACCTTTTTGTACCATAATTGGCTGAGCCCACGCTTAAGCTGGCGGCCCCTCAGATGTGCGCCAGCTTAAGATAGGGATCCGGTGTTAATAAATTGAAAAACTTGAGTATTTTTCAGTTAAGCGGAGTGTAAAACCCGCGAGCGCACGTCTTGCGCCATGGCTTATGCGAGGCGCAATGTCTTATTGTTGCCGTTTTCACAACAATTTGAGACCACTATTCCGCCGCGTCCGGTAAGGGGTCGGACAAAGGTTTTCCACGTGGTTTCTCTTTGGACGGCGGTGTCTCCACAACGCTCTCTTTGTTCTCGTTGCCTGCGGCGAGCCCGCGCATTCCCGCTGATCTGCGTGCGGCGATCCGCTCGCGCAAATGTTGCCACCTGGCTTTGTAGATTGCCGGTGCGGCGATCCAAACCGGCGTGAGAATAAGGGTCAGAAGGGCGGAGAAGCCAAGACCAAAGATGATGGCCGTAGACAGCTGCACCCACCAGATCGAGGTCACGGAGCCTACCGTGATGGCAGGCGCGAACCAGTCCACATTGAGCTGGTACATCATCGGCAGCAGGCCAAAAATCGTGGTGATGGTGGTGAGCAGGACGGGTCTTAGCCGTTGGGCGCACGCGCGCAACACGGCATCTATGACCTCCAGGCCCCGGGACCGCAAATGCTGGAACGTGTCGATCAACACAATGGAGTTGTTCACCACAATACCGGCCAACGCCACGATCCCCGTTCCGGTCATAATGACCGAAAACGACTGTCCGGTGACCATCATGCCGATCAGCACGCCGATCACCGACATCACCACGGTCGATAGCGTGATGGCGGTGTAATAGAAACTGTTGAACTGTGTCACCAGGATCATGAACATGATGAAGATGGAGGCGGCCACGGCCTTCATCAGGAAGGCGAACGATTCTTTTTGTTCCTCATCGGAGCCGCGGAAGACAAACTCAATACCGTTCGGCCATTTCTGGCTATCGAGCCAGGTGCTCAGTTCCTTAACCTTGTCATCGGCGAGCACACCGTCCACGGTGTTGGCTTTCACAAAGACCGATGTTTTGCCATCCTTGCGGATGATGCTGTCAACCGATGGTCTGGCTTCCCGTTCAACGAAGTTACGGATTGGAACCAAGCCCTTTTCCGTCGGCAGTCGCAGGTCCTCCAAACGGCTCAATGCACGTTGGTCCTCCGGCAGTCTGGCCCGGATGTCCACCTCGTCGCGGGAATCATCGGGGCGGAATGTGCCGATCAGCACGCCGTCGGTGATCATCGTGATCAGAGCACCCACCGATACGATATCCGCGCCGAAACGGCCGGCTTCTTCGCGGTTGATCTTCAGGTTCCACTCAATGCCGGGCAGGGGCGTCTCGTCCTCTACATCCACCAGGCCGGTCATGTTGTTTTCCATGTGCTCACGCACGCGTATGGCCATGGCGTTGGCGAGCGCTCTGTCATTGGAGCGTATCTGCAGACGGATGTCCTTGCCTTGCTGAGGGCCGTCTTCGCGTTTGCGAACCTCAATGATCACGCCAGGAACATGGCTGACTTTTTGCCGGATGTCGGCGATCAGTTGTTTTCCCGGTGGCCGCTGGTCAAACGGCAGAAGCTCAATTGTCAGCTGCCCAATGGCGTCCTTGGGCACATCAAGCCCGGCGCCGAGATCCGGGCTGCCATTGCCCGAAGAACCAGCTTGCGTCGCGATGCCTTCCACACCTTCGATTTTGAGGACGATGTTTTCTACCTCGCGCACGATGGCGAGCTTTTCCTGGGCAGAGAGGTTGCCGCGCCCGCGCACATAAAGCAGCACCTGCGTGGGTTCGGTATCCACGAAGAATGTGACGCCGTTATTGTTGGTCTGGTAGAGATTAACGATCGAGGCCATGCCCAGGAAAGCAATGATGGTGACCGCCAGCGGTGCACGCACCAGAACTCCCAGCGACCTGGCGTAGAACCCGGTGAAGCCCTTCAGCTTGGACAGGTCGGTTTGCTGATCTCCTGCCAGAGCTTTCGAAGCACCTTTATCCTGCTGCACAGTTCTGCCGAACATAGATCCCAGTACCGGCAACAAAATCATGGCTGTGAGCAATGAGGCAGTCAAGACGATCACCACCGTCACCGGCAGGTTCGACATGAACTTGCCGGGTACACCCGGCCAGAACAGCATGGGCAAAAACGCAGCCAGCGTGGTGGCTGTGGACGAGGCGATTGGCCAGAACATGCGTTTGGCGGCTTGGATATAGGCCTCCAGCCGCTCCAGGCCTTCTGCCATTTTGCGGTCGGCATATTCAACAATCACGATGGCGCCATCCACCAGCATGCCAACCGTCAGCACCATGCCGAACATCAGCATGTTGTCCACACTGCGTCCGGTCATGAACACGATGAGAAAGCCGATCATGAATGAGGTTGGGATCGCGATGCCCACCAACAGGGCGGAACGCATACCCAGGGCCGCAACACAGATGATCATTACAAGCGCAATAGCCGTGATAATGGCGCTTTGAAGAGAGCTGAAGGTTTCGCGGATATCATCGGATTCATCGAGGGCATAGTTCACATGAATGGAACTGGGCCAGGATGCGCGCATTTTGTCTGCAACTTCGCGAACTTTGTCGTTGGTTTGAATGATGTTCTCACCAGGTCTCTTCACCACGGTGATGAGAATGGCCGGACGGCCATTGAACCGGGCGTACGATGTCCGGTCTTTGAAGCTGCGTCGGATGTCGGCCAATTCGCTCAAGGTGACCACCGTGCCGTCAACTTCCTTGATCGGAAGCTGATGAAGGTCTCGGGCCGTTTCGATGAGCCCTGGCACCTTGATGCTGAAGCGCCCGCGTCCCCCATCAAACGTGCCAGCGGCCACCAGCCTGTTGTTGCGGGCCACCCGATTGAGCAGCTCCTGTTGGGTGATTTGGTAGGACTCAAGCCGTTTGGTGTCGATGATGACTTCCAGAAGCTCTTCGCGCTCTCCGTTCAAGTTGGCCTCCAAAACGGAGGGAATGGCCTCAAGTTCATCTTGAAGCTCCCGCGCATGGCGGTAGAGCGTGCGTTCGGGAACATCACCTGACAAGCCCACAATCAATGTGGGAAACAGGTTAAAGTTTACTTCGTTGACAGTGGGTTCCTTGGCATCGTCTGGGAGATCGGCCTTGGCCTGATCCACCTTTTCGCGCACGTCCTGAGCTGCTGTTTCAGTATCGACGTCGGTTTCGAACTCAACAATCACTGCGCCATAGCCGAGCGCAGCGACTGATGTGATTTCCTTCACGCCTTCCAAGCCGCGGAGTTTCTCTTCCATCGGCTTCAGAAGCAGGCGTTCTGAGTCCTCCGGCGAGACCCCTTCCAAGGGAATGGAGATGTAATAGGTGGGCACCTGAATATCGGGCCGGGCATCCTTGGGTATGGCGAAGTAGGCGTAAACCCCGGAGACCACCAGGAACACCATCATCGCCAAAACGGCCCGGGGCCGCCTCAGAATGCTGTCAAGCGCCTGCATCATTGGCGGATCTCCGCGGTTTTGGCATCTGTCCCGTGCACGGGATCAACCACCTGGCCGTCGAGCACATATTCTTGGCCCACCGTGATGACCTGCGCCGGGTCAGGAAGGCCGGAAACCCACACATCTTCCCGGTCAAAACCCAACACCTGGGTGGGCAGGAACTTCACCTTATTACCCTCTGCCAGAACGCTCACGCCGATTTCTCCGCTATCGCGCAGGGTGAGAGCGGACGTGGGGAGCTTGTGGGCGGTGCCGGCTTGCAAGGGAACAACAAGCTCGCTTGTCAGCCCGTCGCGGATCTTTTTGCCGGGGTTCGGCGCCTCCATCTCAACTTCGAACGTGCGGGTGCGCACGTCAGCCTTTGCTGCAATGTAGCGGATTTTGCCTTTCACCGTTTGCCCCGTCACCAGTTTGGCAACGGCGGGCATGTCCTTGGACAGGAACTTGATTTCGCGTTCTGACACCATCGCCGTCACGATGATGGGGTCCAGATCGATGAGTGTGCCACAGGTGGATCCAACTTGCAGAAAGCTGCCCTTTTCTGCGGGTCTGGCTTCAACAATGCCGCTCATGGGCGCAGTGATTTTGGTGTATTCGATTTCCCGCAAGATCTGATCGACGCGCGCTTGTGCCGCTTCAACCCGGGCCTTATCGGAAGCGACTTTGGCGGCCGAGGCAAATTGCTTTTTACTCAGGCTCTCGGTGGCTTCAAAATCGCGCATGGTGCTGGCCAGGTTCGACTTGGCATCGGCCAGTTGCGCTTCGCGCTCGGCCACATCCAGTGTGCACATAACCGCGCCAATCTTGACCCGCTCGCCTTCGCGCAGAGGTGAAGACAAGACAATCCCTTGGGTGCGCGCTCTGGCCTCCACCCGGCGCGAGGCCTTGGTCCGGCCCCGCACGATCACCGAGACTTCCCGCGGGGACGCACGGTAGGTTTTCACCCGAACGCGAAAAAGCTGCTCCGGCGCCTGCGCACCCTGCGTTTGCTCCTGGCTGCTCTCGTCCGTTTCAGACTTCAGGGCCATGGTCTTGAAGTTGACATAGGGCGAGCCGAGCCAGATGCCCACGGCAATCAGGATAAACAATGCCCAAAGATAGGATGATTTCATTGTCGGGTGCGTTCCTTCAAAGATCCTCGGTCCACTATTCGGCGGCCTCAACAGTCACATGAGGACTACGTTCCGGAACCTCGCTCGGTTCGATCTGGGTGGTAGAGAAGTTCAGATTTTTGGAGACATAGTCATTGGCCGCCCCCATGACGGCCTGACCGTAACCGTTTACAAAGCGCGGTCCAGGCTTTGTCAGATGCTCCCCGCATGCGCGGATCATCTCCAGCTCATCTGCAAGTTCTTGAGCGCGGTGCGAAAGAACCTCAGAAACATGGTCCTGGTCCAAGTGCTCAGACATGAGCATGATGAACAAGAACTCTGATTTGAACTTGTCTTTCTTGGGCCGGGTTGTGAGTGCCGTCGTTAGTTCGTCGCGGCCAGCTTGCGTGATGGAATAGATTTTCTTGTCCGGCTTGCCGTCTTGGGTCTCAGAACGGCACGTCAGCAGATCCTCATCGGTCATGCGCGTAAGCGCAGGATAGATCGAGCCATAGCTGGCTTCCACAAAATGGCTAAACAGACCATCTTCGGCCATTTTCTTAATCTCATAGCCTGTGGCATCCCCAAAAGACAGGATGCCCAAGCAAAGGGTTCTAATGTTCATCAGACGTTTCCAGCCAGAGTGATCCGTCGCGCAGATTCCGAAGCGCGCCGGATTTTATATATCAATCCAACATATATTGGTATGATATAGGCGAAACAATGGCTGCTGCTTGAAAAATCATGGGCATAGCTTTGCCACAAGGATTGCTGATCATCCGGTGATCAGATATCCGCATAGAGGCATGGCGATCTCAGTGTGAGCAGGTGTTGAAGTGCAGAACGGCCTGGACAGCCATCAATAGTCTGAATCCCGACCTGTTTTGCCAGGGCGTCACCATTCCCCTGCTTGAGGACCACGGCGTGCTTACACAGGTGGCTGGAAACAAATCCAAGGTGATCAAACTGATCCCTCCCTTGTGCTTCAGCGAGCAGGATGTGGATTGGTTCTGTGACGCGTTTGAAGAGGTGATGGTGCGGCTCCACAAGTTTCCTGGTCCTTTATGGGAAGGCCTGTTCCGCATCGGAAAGAACGCGATCTCGGTGAAACCCCAGATCAGGCAAGCCGCCGCGCTCTAAACGCGGTTCAAACCGCGGTCACATTGCTCTAAAACCCCTTGATGGCTTGGGACAAACGCATCACCGTTCAAATCGCTGAGGCATTGGCATTGCTTGCCGGGAACGCGGCACGGCGTGCGCCTTTTATTGTTGCGGGCTACGGTGTGCTGGCCCTTGTTGCGCTGGCCATTGCGGCTACCCAGTTGGAAATCAACACCAACACCAATGCGATGATCGCCAAGGACTTGCCGTTTCGCCAAGACTTCGCCGAGCTCAACCGCAACTTTCCGGCCCTTGCCGACAATTTCATCGCGGTGGTTGAGGCCGACGATGCGGAAACAGCACGGGAGGCCGCCAAATCACTGGTGATCTCGTTCTCAGACCGGCCGGATGTGTTCAAGAACGTTTATTCGCCAGGTGTTTCCCGGTTCTTCGATCGCAACGCTCTCCTTTACATGCCCGCCGCGCGCTTCCAGGCTTTGAGCGACCGGGCGCAGGGCGCAGCGCCGATGTTGCAGGCCCTGGGTGGCGAACCCTCGCTGCCAGGTCTTGCCGGTCTTCTGGGCGGGGTGACGGCCAGCGGGGCCAAGGACGTTCCAGAAGAGTTTGCGGAGTTTTTGGCGTCGGTGCAGTCGGCCGTGGCCGGTCGGATTTCAGGGCGTTCGAGCCCGCTGGATTGGCAAGCGACCTTGGCCGGCCCAAAAGAGGAGCCGGCGGATACCGATACAAGGTTGGGGCCGACGAGGCACTTCGTCTTCGTGCAGCCGGTGCTTGACTATTCCGTCCTGGAACCGGCGAAGGTTGCGATCGGGGTTGCACAGCGGCTGGCCAGCGACCCTGAGGTTACCCGATCCGGCCAGGTGAAGGTCAGCTTCACCGGGGAAGCCGCCATGAGCTCAGAGGAACTGCGCACCGTGGCAGACGGTGCCTCGCTTGCGGGCATCTTGTCGCTCATCTTGGTGACCTGTGTGCTGGTGTTTGGGGTGAGGTCCTGGCGGCTGGTGGTGGCCGCTCTGTCCATGCTTGTGGTGGGCTTGATGCTGACAGCCGGGTTTGCTGCGCTATCAGTGGGTTATCTCAACCTGATCTCAGTGGCGTTCGGCGTGCTCTTTGTGGGTCTCGGCATCGACTTTGCAATCCACTTTGCGCTGCGCTTTGAAGAAGAGCGCGCCCTGCCGGGCCGTGCGGCTGAAGTGCTGGAAGATGTAGCCGCGATGACCGGGCCAGCCTTGTTGCTGTGCACCGCGACCACCACACTGGCGTTCCTTGCTTTTGCGCCAACCGATTTTGCGGGCATGGCCCAGCTTGGCGTGATCTCCGCCGGGGGTATGGCCATCGCCTTCCTGTTGTCGATGACCTTGCTACCGGCCCTTCTTGCTCTCATGCCCGGAAATCCGGGCAAGCCAAACTATCCACTCCTGTCGTGGAACCTGTCCGCGCCGAGTTACGGGGTGCGCAAGTATCTGACAATCGGGATCCTGATTGCCGGCATCGCGGCCATGTATGTGGCGCCGAGTGCCGTGTTTGAAGGTGACCCGATCGCGCTGAAAGATCCGAATGCCGCCGCCGTAAAAGTGTTCAAGTCGTTGAGCAATGACCGCGATGCACCGACCTATGTGGCCGAGTTGGTGGTTAAGAACGCCAGTGAAGTCCGCCAGATGTCTGCCAGGTTGGAGGATCTTTTTGAGGTGCGTGAGGTGATCAGCGCCCTCAGTTTTGTGCCGCAAGACCAAACCCAGCGCCTGGCCAGGATGCGGAACCTCAGATCGATTATGCCCAACCCGAGCTCCAACCAAGTGCCCAACAGAGGGGCCGACGCGCGTAAGGCGGCTCTGGCGGGCATGCGGGTGTCCTCGGCTGCTTTGGAAAAGCTGGATACGGCCCCCGCCAAAGTGCGCGCCAGCGCCCGGCATCTTCGCCAAACTCTTGAGGTATATCTCGATGCGCAAGCCTACAGCGACGAGCGCGACCGCGCGCTTGAACTTGAGGTGTTCGCTGGCCTCCTGCCGAATTTGAGAGACTTCAACGATAAACTGGATGTAGACCGCATCACTGTGGACACATTGGATCCAGCCTTAAGGAGCCGATTTCTCTCCGAAGGCGGGAAGTACCGTCTCGACATTCTGCCCCGAGAAGCCATCAATGATGATGCCTCTATGCGGCGGTTCGTGGGGGCGGTTAAATCTGTGGCGCAACATGCCACCGGAGCGCCTGTTGAGATTATCGGCGGGGCGGATGTGGTGGCACGCGCCATGTTGCAGGCAACGGGCGTGGCGGCCATCTTGATTGCCGTAATGCTGTTCATTGCATTGCGCCGGATTGGCGACGTGTTGCTGGTCTTGCTGCCTATCGGTCTGGCGGGCGTATTGTTGCTGGCCACCACCGTGATTCTCGGAATTCCCTTCAATTTTGCCAACGTGATCGTTTTGCCGCTCCTGATCGGGCTGGGGGTTGATAGCGGGATCCATTTGGTGATGCGCACCCGCGAGGAGATTGCAGCTGGTCATCAAGCCGAGCTCTTGGAAACCTCGACCCCGCGCGCGGTTCTTCTGAGCGCGCTGACCACAATTGCCTCGTTCGGTTCGCTCGCGGTCTCCAGTCACCGCGGCACGGCGTCCATGGGGGAACTTCTGACAATCGCCATCGTGTTCACCCTTGTGTGCACGTTGATTGTGTTGCCGACGCTGGTTGATTGGTTCCTGAGGCCCCGTCACAGGCGCTCGTTTGGCGGATGAAACAATTGAAACACTCCAGTTCATTCAAGACATCAGGCTGAAACGCGGCGGCGGTATACCTGGTTCTCAAGCAAGCAAGACGAGATGAGAACCAACAAAGACTAACGCCCAAGAAGAGTTCAGACGATGACCGCCGCTACCGCCACACCCTCAACATTGAAATCAGCACCGGATTTTGCGGCCGCGATCGGACGAGCTCTTCGGGCACTCTCTTCGAGCAGTTCAGTTACTAAGTCATCAAACACCCCGACAAGCATCCCCGCACACCTTCTCAACGATATCGGCGTGCAACGGGCCGAATTGTTCGCCCTGAAGTACGCCTAACAGCTCCCTCCCGCCCCTCCGCCCAGCCGGTGCCGGTCACTTTTCTCCCAGAAGTGGCCGGCACGGGGCCGTTTGGCCCCATTGTTGCCCAAGTGCGATGGTTCACCGCGTAACCGTGACTTGACGTGAGCTGCGATTGCGGTCAAATCAGTGTAAACAGATTTTTATTAAGGATTGCGGGGCCTTTCAGGGTGGCTGTTCCATTTATCCAGCAGGCGCGGGTTGGCGCCTACATTATGAAGCAGAAGCTGAAGGGCAATGCGCGCTATCCACTGGTGCTCATGCTGGAGCCGTTGTTCCGCTGCAATCTGGCGTGTCCTGGATGCGGCAAGATCGATTATCCTGCCGAGATCCTCAACAAGCGCCTGTCCCTAGAGGACTGCCTTCGAGCTGTGGATGAATGTGGTGCGCCGATTGTCTCCATTCCTGGCGGAGAGCCGCTGATCCACAAAGAGATGAAACACATTGTTGAAGGCATCGTTGCCCGCAAGAAGTTCGTCTATCTGTGCACCAACGCATTGCTTTTGAAAAAGAAACTGGACGACTACACACCGTCACCTTATCTCACCTTCTCCATCCATCTGGATGGCTTGGAAGAAGAGCATGACAAGGCGGTTAATCAGAAGGGCACTTTTAAGATTGCTGTTGCCGCCATTCGCGAGGCCGTCTCGCGCGGTTTTCGGGTGACGGTGAACTGCACCCTCTTCAACAATGCCGAGCCGGAGCGGGTCGCGGAGTTCTTCGATTTTGTCTCCACCTTGGGTGTGGAGAGCATTACGATCTCGCCGGGCTATGCGTATGAGCGCGCACCGGCTCAAGAGCACTTCTTGAACCGCACCCAAACCAAGACGATCTTCCGAGATCTGTTCCGCATGGGCCGGGCTGAGGGGCGCGAGTGGCAGTTCAACCAATCCAGTCTTTATCTTGATTTTCTGGCCGGAAATCAGGACTACGAGTGCACGCCCTGGGGCAATCCCACGCGCAATGTATTTGGCTGGCAAAAACCCTGCTATCTGGTGGGCGAAGGGTACGTGAAAACCTTCAAGGAGCTCATGGAATCAACCGATTGGGACAGCTACGGCACAGGCAAGTATGAGAAGTGCGCCGATTGCATGGTCCATTGCGGATACGAGCCCACTGCGGTTGCAGACACGGTGGCAAATCCCTTTAAGGCGTTGAAGGTTTGGCTCAAAGGCGTGGACACAGAGACACCCATGCTTCCTGATGTGGATTTGTCCAAGCAGCGCTCAGCGGAGTATGTGTTTGAGCGGCAAGTGGCCAATTTCCTCACGGAAGATGAGCTTAAAGAAGCCGCCGAGCGCCGGGAACGCGTGGCTTAGCCGGACTCGGACAACTCAGCCAGTCCAATTGCGGCCTCTCCGCTCGCGCTATAGAGCAGATAGAGCCTTCCCGCCTCCTCAAAAAGGCATGGATCCCGCAGCTGATTCACCGGCTCATCCGATGCGCCCGGGGCCGAAGCCGTGACGGGTTCGCGTGCTCCTTCCCAGTCCAGCTCCGCCCGCAAGACCTCGTGTTTGTCGGTGAGCGTCCAGGTCTGCCAGTCGCCAGAAAGATCGATCCGGCCTGCATAGATGCGTTCTGGCGCATCTCCAATTTCGCTCCAGAACACATCCAATCTGTCGCCGCGCACGCGCACTGCCGTATGACGGGTTGTTGGGGGTAGGGGGGTTGGGCCTAACTGGAACGGTTCCTGACCATCGGCTGAACGCAAAAGCTGATTGGGCAGCGCGAACGCATACGCAAACCCGTTATGCCGGAAGACACGGAAATAAGGCGGGCCCAAAAGCGCGTTAGCGACAGTGAACGTGATGCCGTCGCGCGAGCGCGCCAGCCTGGTCTTTTGTTCGCCGTTTGAAAGCATGCCATGGAAGTACATGCGGATCTCACGTGCCGCGGCATCCACATGAACATCGGGCGAAGCTATGTGGGGATAATACCATTGCGGCACCTCTTCCACCCAAGACGGTCGTTTGCCTCTGGGCAACAATTGGGTTGGGAACTTGGACTGCGCAAGCTCCAAACATCCCGCAGTGTGCATGGTCCATGGACCTTCCAGCACATCAGCATATGCCAGGCGCAGGTAGGTTCCTTTGTGATCAGCGAAGTAGAGAAGATAGGCGCCGGGAGCTGAGGTAAGCCAGGCCGGCGTGCGGATGAGGGACGGGCCATTGATGTTGCGGCCCATTCTCTTGTCCATGTCGCCAAAAATGATTGGGTGGTTCACGAGCCGGCGCGCCGAAAAGGCCATATCCACTCCCTGAAGTTCGAAACGCGCACGAGGCGCGTTAAGGTGTGATAGCATTGGGGCGAACGATGGGAAATCCACTTCTCAAATGACCCGGAAATACAGACATCTCGGCGTAAGGCTGCGGCTTGTGCTCGGTCCCGATATTGCAATTGGGCCCGGCAAGGTCGATCTCTTGGAACAGGTAAAGGAAACCGGTTCAATCGCCGAGGCCGGCCGGACGCTCGGCATGAGCTATAAAAGAGCATGGCAGCTCATCGGCACCATGAATGATGCCTTCAAGGAACCCGTCGTGGTGACCTCAAGGGGTGGCGCCAACAAGGGCGGCGCCACGCTGACCGAGTTCGGCGAAGAGCTCCTGGAGCGCTATCGGCGTCTGCAAGGCGAAACCGAGCGGGTTGCGGAGAGCACGCTGGAAGATCTCAAGCGCGCGCTCGCCAACGGTAAGCACGGCAACTGACTGTTGCAAAGGCAGGCGTGGGTTATTAAAGTCCGATATGGTTTATGGGTAATATCGGGACATCACCTTGTTTGGTTTGCGCAGGTGTTTGGCTCATGCCGCCGGTGTCTTGGCAGCGCTCTGGCTCGTGCTGGCCAGTGCTCCGCTCTCCCATGGCTCCCAGATCACGGTCGCGGTTGCGGCCAATTTTCTTGAGCCGCTTGAGCTGATCCAGCCTCAATTTGAGAGTGAGACGGGCCATTCCCTGCGTATTGTCTCAGGGTCTACAGGTAAGCTGTACGCCCAGATCATCAATGGAGCGCCGTTTGATGTGTTTTTGTCCGCAGACCAAGAGCGGCCGGAACGCCTGGTCAGCGAGGGGCGTACGGTGCCCGGCAGCCGCTTCACCTACGCTGTTGGCAGGCTCATCTTATGGAGTGCTGACGGGACGCGTAATCTTGCTGATGGCGCGAAAGTGCTGGCAGCGAAGGAGTTCCGAAAGCTTGCCCTGCCCAATCCGCAACTGGCGCCATACGGACTGGCTGCTCAACAGGTGCTGGAGCAGTTGGGGCTGTGGACCGCGTTGCAGGGGCGCATTGTGATGGGGGAGAATGTGGGACAAACCTATGGGCTGGTGGCCAGCGGAAACGCAGAGATCGGTTTTGTTTCTCATTCCGCCTTTTTGAGTGAGAATACGAAGCAGCGGGGTGTGTTCTGGATCCCGCCGGCTGAGGGCTATGCTCCCATAAGACAGGATGCAGTGATCCTGAAACGGGCCACCGACAAACAGGCTGCCCAGGCCTTCGCTGCTTTTCTCAAAAGTGATGCAACCCGGGCGATACTCAAGCGGTTCGGGTACAAGATTGAGGGCGCAGATGGTTGATCTTGGTCCCCTCTGGTTGACGCTGAAGTTGGCTGCGGCTGCCACCTTGATCCTGCTCATCATTGGCGCGCCGCTTGCGTGGTGGTTGGCCAACACCCGCTCTGCGCTTAAGCCGGTGGTGGAGGCAATCACCGCGTTGCCTATCGTGCTGCCGCCCACAGTGATCGGCTTCTACCTGTTGATCCTCATGAGCCCTAACTCTGCCCTGGGAGGATTTTGGGTGAGTATGACCGGTACGACGCTCACCTTCTCGTTCACCGGTCTTCTTATCGCCTCGATCTTCTATTCTGCCCCCTTCATGGTGCAGCCGTTGCAGAGCGCCTTTGAGGCCATTGGGCGCGGGCCGCTAGAGGCCGCGGCAACGCTCAGGGCCTCGCCTCTCGATGCGTTCTTTACGGTGGCGGTGCCTCTGGCTGCACGGGGGTTCCTTACCGCTTCTGTCCTCACATTCACCCACACGATTGGCGAGTTTGGCGTGGTGCTGATGGTGGGCGGGAACATACCCGGTGAAACCAAGGTCATCTCCATTGCCATTTACGAACATGTGGAGACGCTGCGCTATGCGGAAGCCCATCAGCTTTCAGCCGGGCTGTTGATCTTCTCTTTTGCAGTGCTGTTCGTTGTTTACGCCCTCAACCGACGGTTCCCGATCAATGTCACCTAGTCAGCTAGAACTCTCGGCGGAGTTGGCGTTCTCCGACTTCACAGTGAACATTGACGAGGTGATCTCACTGACGGGCATCACCGCGCTGTTTGGGCCAAGCGGCAGCGGCAAGAGCACTTTGTTGCGGATCCTGGCCGGACTTGAGCAACGGGCCAAGGGGCGGGTGGTTTTTAACGGCACAGTTTGGGGTGACAGCGAAAGCGGCGTCTTCCTGCCTGCCCACCGCCGGCCCGTAGGACTTGTGTTTCAAGATGGCCGCCTGTTTCCCCATCTCACTGTTGAGGGGAACCTGAACTACGCCCTTTCCCGCAGTCCGGAAGACCAGCGCCCGATCCGTTTCGACCAGGTGGTGCAGGCGTTGGATCTCAGTGCACTCCTGGAGCGCAGACCCGAGGGGCTGTCCGGCGGTGAAAGGCAGCGGGTTGCGTTGGGGCGCACGGTTCTCAGCCAACCAGCACTTTTGCTGCTTGATGAGCCCCTGTCAGCGCTCGACGTGCGGCGCAAGGGCGAGCTTTTGCCGTTTATTGAGAAAGTTCCGGACGTGTTTGGCATACCCGCCATATTTGTCAGCCATGCCGTTGATGAAGTGGCGCGCCTGGCGGATCAGGCCATCATTCTGGTGGACGGCAAGGTGACCTTGCGCGGCGCGTTGCCGGATATCTTTCAACAGTTGGACATGCACGGCTACACGGGCAACTTTGAGGCTGGCGCCGTGGTTGAGGCTCAGGTGACAGGACACAACACCCAGTACCAGCTCACCAACCTGGACCTGGATGGCAGGGATCTTCAAATGCCTATGGTCAGCTCACTCAATCCAGGCGACCAGGTGCGGCTGCGGATCCGTGCGCGGGATGTGTCTTTGGCGCTTGAGAAGCCGTCAGGTGTGAGTATCCGGAACTGTCTGCCCGCGGTGGTGGAAGAGGTGCGGGCCGAGCCGGACACGGCGTTTGCCGAAGTCCTTTTACGGGTGGGCGAACAAGGCCTGCGCGCCCGGATCACGCGCCAATCGGCCGACGATCTGCAGCTGGCGCCAGGACTCCAGGCGTACGCTTTGGTGAAAAGCGTCAGCTTTGACCGGCGTGTTCTGATCTCCGCACGCGCTTGAAGGCACGCTTGTGCGATGCGTTATTGTGTTGCACATTATTGCAAAATTTCCGGAAATGAGTAAATTTCGTAAATTATGCATGGATTTGAATCAGCTTTTGGTCTGGCCTTCGGTCTCTTGTTTTCGGCCGACGCCGACTTGATGGAGATTATTGCGCTTTCACTGAGGGTAAGCCTCACGGCGCTCCTTGTGTCCTGTCTCATCGGTCTGCCCCTTGGCGCGCTTGTGGCCACATGCCGGTTCTGGGGCCGGTCCGCCTTGCTGGTTTTGATGAACGCTCTGATGGGCCTGCCGCCGGTGGTGGTCGGGCTCATTGTGTATCTCTATCTCTCCCGCGCCGGGCCGCTAGGCTGGATGCAGCTGCTCTATACGCCGACGGCCATGATCATTGCGCAGACCATCTTGATCACACCGATCATTGCGGCCTTGTCCCGGCAAATTCTGGAAGACCTGCATGAAGAGTATTCTGAGCAATTCCGTTCATTGAACGTACCGTGGCCCGCTGAAATCGCCGCACTGCTCTGGGATGGGCGTTTCAGCCTGATCACGGTCGCTCTGGCCGGTTTCGGGCGCTCGATTGCGGAAGTGGGTGCCGTGATTATTGTCGGTGGAAACATCGATCATCTGACCCGTGTCATGACCACGGCAATTGCGCTTGAAACCTCCAAGGGTGACTTGCCGTTGGCGTTGGCGCTTGGGCTCGTGTTGCTGGTTATCGCCTTGACGGTAAATGCCCTGGCGTTTGTGATGCGCCAAGCGGCGTCAAAATTTGCCTATGCTTAAGATGAGCACCGTTCTTCCGCTCCGGGTCGAAGACCTCACGCTCATACTGGGTGGCGAGAAACTGATCGACGGCCTCTCGCTCACCATGGCCGAGCCAGGCATTTCGGTCATCATGGGTTTTAATGGTGCAGGCAAGAGCCTTTTCCTGCGGCTGCTTCATGGTCTTGTGCCGCAAACCTCCGGCTCTATCCACTGGGCAGGAGAGGGGAACTCGGAGAACATGCGTCTGCGCCAGGCCATGGTTTTTCAAAGCCCGATCCTGTTGAGAAGGTCGGTTGCCGCCAATATCGATTTTGCGTTGAAGGTGCGCGGTCTCGGCAGTGTGCGCCGGCGCGATGAGCTGCTTGAGCTTGTGGGATTGTCTCACATGCTGGAGCGGCCGGCCCGGCTCTTGTCAGGCGGGGAACAGCAGCGTTTGGCGCTCGCCCGGGCCTTGAGCTGCCGGCCTGAAGTGTTGTTTCTGGATGAGCCCACGGCCAATCTTGATCCGGCGTCCGTGGCGCTGATTGAAGACACTTTAAAGGGCGCGGCAGCAGACGGGATGAAGATCATTTTCGTGACTCACGATGTGGGTCAAGCTCGGCGGATGGGCGCCGAGATTGTGTTCTTGCATCAAGGCAAGCTGGAAGAACAAAGCCCCGCTTCAACGTTCTTTACCAGGCCTGTCAGCCGCGTTTCGCAGGCCTATCTGGCGGGGCGGATTGTTGTGTGAAAACTCAAAAATGAGGCGCCTGGTATGAAACTGAGAATTGCTTGCGTGTTGGCGGGCGCAATCATTTCCGTTTTGGTTCCGCCGGTTCAGGCCGTGGAAAAATCGATCTTCATTCAGTCCACAACGTCAACGGCGAATTCGGGACTTTATGACTATTTGCTCCCGAAGTTTGAGGCTGCCAGCGGCATCAAGGCCCGTGTGGTTGCCGTAGGCACCGGGCAGGCGATCCGCAATGCCCGAAACTGCGATGGAGATGTGTTGCTGGTGCACGCCAAAGCGGCTGAAGAGAAGTTTGTGGCGAGCGGGTATGGGGTGAAGCGGTTTGATCTTATGTACAATGATTTCGTCATTGTCGGCCCTGAGGCAGATCCGGCCAAGATCTCCGGCTTGCCTGATGTGGCCTCCGCGCTGAAACAAATTGCCGGCAGTGGTGCTCCATTCGCTTCGCGCGGTGATGACAGCGGCACCCACAAAAAGGAACTGGCGCTTTGGAAGGCTGCCAGCATTGATCCCGAGCCGGCCTCTGGCACGTGGTATCGCGCAACCGGGTCTGGCATGGGGGCAACGCTGAACGCCGCTGTGGGCATGGGGGCCTATGCGCTGACGGACCGTGCCACGTGGATAAACTTCAAGAACAAGAGCGACTTTGCGGTCCTGAGCGAGGGCGATAAGGCGCTCTTCAACCAATATGGTGTGATGTTGGTGAACCCGGCGAAATGTCCCGACGTGAAGGCTGAACTGGGTCAAACCTTCATCGATTGGCTGTTAAGCCCGGTCGGGCAACGCCAGATTGCCGGCCACACCGTTGGCGGGCAGCAGCTGTTCTTCCCGAACGCCAAGTGAGCGCAGAGGCTCAACCTTGAGCCACCCCCCAGATCTCCACTGTGTTGTCCGGGGTGTGCATCATGGGCTTGGGCACCAAGGTGGTTGGTGGCAGGGCGCCTCCGACACACTGTGCCAAGATGTCCAGCATCTGATGGGTCGTCTCGTCACCGTCAGCGCAGGTGAAATAGCATACCATCAGTTTCAGATCGGCCGGACGCCGGTTGAAGCCGCGCAGCAGATCTTCCACCACCGACATGGTGAGCCGGGTTTGCCCTGGCAGGTTTCCGGGCATCATGCGTTTTCCCGTATTGGCGAAGGGCTCTGAGGGCACCTGACCACCCAGCCAGATCATGTCGCGCAGCTTTATGGCCTGTCGATAGGGCAAATTGAGCGGCCAATCCCATACTCGGTCCGGCCAAAAATCCTCTCTGGGTATGTATTTGTCGTATGCGTTGCGCTTCTGGCGCATGGCCATCACGTCGATTTTGGTGACGGCGCCTTCTGGATTGAGGCGCTGGCAGGGCACCACTGTAGCCGGCGGGCCGGGTTCTGCAAAATGGCTCGCGCGGGCGAGGGCAAGCGGGGCCCAGTCTTCCCGGGTGGTGCCAAAAAAGTGACCCTCCATCTTCACGCAGTCCTGCATGCCGGCGCCCAGCTCGGCCAGTGTGGCTTCGTGAAAACCCATGATCGTGTGGCTTTGCGCGACACCGTCACCGGGGGCTGTAACGGTGCTGTCAGCCTCCTCTGCGGTGCGGTTCGAAACGGTTATGAATTCGCCGGCGCGAAGGCCTGCGGTCACGTTGCGCCCTGCGAACCGGTCTGTCCATTGAGACGGCACGGGTCGTGTGGCGACACGTATGTCGGCATGGTTGCGCCAGCCTCTCTGGGCAATGGCTTGGATTTGGATCTGCTGTCCCGCAAACGGCTGAAGCGGTTCGGGGACGGTGCTGATCGAAGGCATGGGATCGTCCGGCAACAGAGCTGCGATGAGAGCAATCACGTGCCAGTCGTCACAGTCGGCAGTGAAATAGGCTTTGATGCGGATGATATCGGCAAGGGTGCAACTCTCGGCCGAGAGCGCATCTGCGATGTTGCTCAGGCTGCCTTCGATCTGTGCCTCCAAATCGCCTGGAGCGCGAATGGTCCCTTGGCTGTCGAAATCTCCCGCACCTCCTACGAATGTGAGAGTGGCCGCCGAGCCGGATACATGATGAACCCGCTGCGTGGGCCACCGCCATATGTGCTCCATGACGTTCGCTCCTCAGATTGTCTCAGCAAAGAATTCAGAAAGCAGGCCGGCCACCCGATCCGGCGCCTCCAGCAGAATAGAGTGCCGTAGCCCTGAAAGGATCTCCAATCTGCTGTTGGCAATGGCGTCCGCCATGAAACGGGCCATGCGTGGATTGGACCCGATATCCTCTTCTCCTGTCGCCACCAGCGTGCGGTGAGCAATCTCGCTCAACCGATCGGCGAAATCGGTTGTGGCGAGTGCATGATAGGCGGCCGCATAGGCTGCACCGTCCATCGCCGTGACCGCTGCCTTTCGAGCGGCAACGATTTCTGGATGGGCGGCCTGAAAGCCTGCTGTGAACCATCGGCTCACGGACTGATCGAAATAGTCGGCCGGGTGCGAGGTGGCAATATAGTCAAGCCGTCCTTCAACTCGAGCCCGTTCTTCTGGCGTTCGGCCTGCAACGGTTCCCAACAAGGCGAGTGCATTTATCCGTTCCGGATGGGTGAGTGCCAGGCTCTGGGCAATCAAGCCGCCAAGAGAGAAGCCGGCCACATGAGCTTGGCCAAGGTCCAACTCATCCATCAGCGTCTTGAGATCGGCCGTGAAGTCCTCGATTTCGTATGGGCCTTCCGGCGCGGCTGATGCACCATGTCCGCGAAGGTCGTAGCGCAGAATTGAGAAGCGGCCGTTCAAGGCGCGCACCACCCCATCCCAGTCCCCGTGTTGGGAGCCAACGCCATGGATCAGCACGAGGTTCGGGCCTGTTCCCTCGCGGACGTAGTAAAGGCGCGGGTCTTGCGAGGAGAAGGGCACGAGGCGCTCCGTTGAGAGGGTTTGCAATTGTCAGCTTGGAGGCTACCGTTGCGCATTCCACATGGAAAGGCCTGAAATGACTGCTGACTTGAAACCCTATGAAATGTTCATTGCAGGTGATTGGTGCAAGGCTGAGGGCTGTGAACGCTTTGCCTCCACCAATCCGGCCACGGAAGAAGACTGGGCCGAGATCCCGGCGGCCTCAGAAAGAGACGTGAACAGGGCCGTTGAGGCCGCGCACGCCGCGTTCGAAGACGGTCCTTGGCCGCGCACGTCACCAACCGAGCGGGGCAAAAAACTGCGCCAGCTGGCGGAGCTGATTAGGCCCAATGCTGAGGCTCTGGGGCGCACGGAAACCATCGACACGGGCAAGCTCTTTCGCGAGACCCGCTGGCAGGCCAACAATGTGGCGGCGATGTATGAGTTCTATGGCGGGTTGGCCGACAAGGTGAACGGCTATGTGCCTCCCTTGGCGCCCGATCAGAACCTTATGTACGTGACCCATGAGCCAGTGGGCGTGGTGGCTGCGATAGTGCCGTGGAACACGCAGATCCAGCTTGCTGCCAACAAAGTTGGGCCGGCCTTGGCCGCCGGTAATTCGGTGGTGGTGAAAGCCTCAGAACATGCCTCGGCCGCCATGCTGGAGTTTGCAGCGATCGTTGCGGAACTGGACCTGCCGCCCGGCACCTTCAACGTGATCACCGGACTTGGTGAGCCATGTGGCCGGTCATTGACGGCACATCCCAATGTGGACCGCATCAGCTTTACCGGAGGCGTTGAAACAGCGCGGCGCATCATCCCGAGCACGGCCAACAATATTGCCAAACTCAGTCTGGAGCTTGGCGGCAAGTCGCCGGTGGTGGTGTTCGATGATGCGGATCTGGACAGCGCCGTGAACGGGGTGTTGGCCGGGATCTTCGGTGCCAGCGGGCAAAGCTGTGCTGCCGGCTCGCGCCTTATTTTGCAGGCGGGCGTCTATGATGAGATGCTCAGCCGGCTCAAGGCCCGGGCTGAAGACGTGTTGGTTGGTGACCCGCTTGACGAAACAACCCAGATGGGGCCGCTGGCCACACTGGCGCAGCGGGACCGTGCCGAGCGGGTCGTGCAGCAATCGCTGGATCAGGGAGCCAGGTTGGTCACGGGGGGAGGGCGACCATCGAGCCTGGCAAAGGGGTGGTACTACGAGCCCACAATTCTTGAATGTGAGGACCAAACGCTACCATGTGTGCAGACCGAGCTGTTTGCTCCCATTCTCAGTGTTCTGAAATTTACCAATGAAGCGGAGGCCGTGACCTTGGCGAACGGCACCGAGTTCGCCTTTGCCGGCGGTGTGTTCACACGTGATTCCGCCCGCGGCATCCGGATGGCGAGGGCGATCAGGGCCGGACGCATTTGGGTCAACACGTATCGGCGCTCGTCGGTGTTGACGCCTTTTGGCGGGTTCCGCAACAGCGGTTATGGGCGTGAAGCCGGTATTGATGCGATCCGCGATTTCACGGAAACCAAGGGAACCATGATTGAGGTGACAGGTGAGCCCATGGCCGATCCGTTCATCATGGGGTGAGCGAACCGGCCTTAAGAGCTTAGTAGTTGCGCTGCTTGCGCTTCACGGAACTTGCATATTTGCGAGCTTGTTTGGGAAGCCGCTTGGCATAGATACCGGCATTGTAATAGCCGACGCTGCCCCGTTTCAGCGCTTTCTTCAGGTAGCGCATGCCGTACTTCAGGTTCGTGTTGACATTGTAGAGGCCTTTGCAAGAGCCTTTGTAGCCAACCGAGCGGGCGGTTGCGCACTTGACCTGCATAAGGCCGATCTCGCCAACACTGCCGCGCGCTTTGGGGTTAAACGAACTCTCTTGGCGCACGACGGCCAGAGCCATGGACTGAGAGATGCCGGCTCGGCGGGCATGGCTCCTGACGGCAGCCATCACTCGGCTCTTGCGCGCCGTGGTCAGGCGACCACGGGTACGGGCCCGGGCGATGCGCTTGCGGAACTTCCGGCGTGCTTTGCGTCCGCGCACTTTACGGACTTTGGCAACTTTGTATTTCCTGAAATCGGATTTGCCCATACGCACAGGCTGTTGCCGGCTGGCGATCTGGACACGCCGTTTTCTGCGCTTGACGCGCTTTTTCGCCACTCTCGTTTTCTTGGGTTTGAGGCTGGCGGACGTGATTGCACGTTCATGTCCTGCGCTCGCAACGCGATAAGCTTTCGTAGAGCTCGTTCCAGAACTCACACAGCCACTCAACAATATCGCCAAGCTGGCGATGAGAATAAATCCACGCATGGATCCCCTCCAGGCGTTACCCGCCTACTCAATACACACCCTAGGCTTAGAATCCCCAAAAGACACAGCGCCTAACAACTCTCCATGCCTAACCTCAGGTGTAGTGTTTTGTTAAGCATGTTTGAACATACACAGGATATTAACCATAATTTGGCCGAATTGTGGCGAGTACGGACTAAATTCGATCCGCTTAAACGCCTGACATGAGGGCAGAAATTCTGCTCCAGCCACAATTTGCGCACGGTTCCACCGATCTGGACCAACGCATTATTGAGCGGTTACGCGGCCACCGAACCAGTGGCCATCGCTCCTTCTAGAATGGTCTGACTGAGCAGTCGTCCGTAGGTGGGAACGGATGCCGGATCCAGGCCGAGCTTGACGGCGGCGGTAAACATCAGGGCCTGGTTGCTGGTAACGACGGGCTTGGCCAAGTCGCGCTCCAGAGCCGTGATGGCTTCCACGGCCCGAAGCTCCGTGCACGACAACACGAGCGCCTCGGCGTCTGGACTGTCGGCGGCTTTGCCCAGCGCATAGGCATCTTCGGGCGCAAGTTCTCCCTGGCCGTAGTTGCCGAGGTCTTTGTCAAAATCCTTGCGTGAGACGGTTTTAAAACCTGATGCGTCCAAAAAGCCTATGGCATCATCATTGAGCGCAGCCACGTAAGGGGAGCTGAAAGCAATCTTTTGCACCCCAAGCGTGTTGAGTGCGTAGACCAGCGCGCCTGCTGCGGTTGCCGCGCCCACCCCGGCGCGTTGGGTGATGCTGGCAGAGAACTCCTGGTCGAAGGCCGGACCATGGGCGAGGGTGGCTGACGTACAGCCATAGAGCACAAAGTGCGGTCGCACTGCGGCCAAGTCGGCGATCACCTGATCCAACGAAGAAAGGGCGAACTGGCGCATTTGCTCTGCGTCCGGAACCTGGTCCAGATCATAGCCGCCCGCCCGGGCAAAGTGCACCGATACACCCTCGGGGCGCAGCAGGCCCATGTCTGGCTCTAGGTTGCAATTGGACACCGGTACCACAACACCAAGGCGGGCCCGTCCTCTGGATGCCGTTTGGGTCACTGTGGCGTCTCCATGTGTCATTGTTCTAAAGGCCAGTTTATCACGGACGGTCTCAAGATGAAGCCTTCACAGGCCTCCAGGGGCGTGACAAAGTACTGGCCTTATGAGCAAAAGAACGCGCGCCGGCACACGGTCCTTTCAGCATCTTCTTAAACCAATCCAGATTGGTTCCACGACGATCCGCAACCGCGTTCTGGTGACCGCCCACGTGCCGGGGTTGGAGAAGGACGGATTGGCAAGCGAAGCCTTTATCGCCTACCAGCAGGCGCGGGCCCGTGGCGGGGTGGGACTGCAGATCAGCGGTTCGTCCAGCGTTCATGCAACTGGGAGCGTTGGGGCCGGGCGCAGTTTAAACAACACCAAGCCAGAAGTCGTTGAAGGCTACCAGCGCCTTGCTGAAGCCATTCATGGGGAAGGCGGGCGTTTCCTTGTCCAACTCGGTCATGCAGCGGCCTCAGTCAATGACCAGGACGCAGGCCGCCCGCTTTGGGCGCCCTCGGCTGTACCTTCACAGCTGGTGCGCGAGATGCCCGAAGTTATGACCCGGTCCATGATCGACGACATCATTGAAGCCTATGCGG
>JBCDDQ010000002.1:0-47990 GCA_039180225.1 Pseudomonadota bacterium | reverse complement strand
CAGGTCAGCTTGCAACGTGGTCTAGACTTACGTAAGCCGGAGGGGATCTTCAAGGAGAAGCCTGTGAAACCCACATTCGATCTCATCATAAAAAACGGAACCGTGGTCAATCAGGATGGTGAAGGCCTGCGCGATGTGGGCGTGCGCGATGGGCGGATTGTTGATATTGGCAGCTTTTCTGCTGATCAGGCAGGCGAAACCATCGATTGCACCGGCCTGCATGTGCTGCCCGGCGTGATTGACAGCCAGGTGCACTTCCGCGAGCCCGGTCTGGAGCACAAAGAGAACCTGGAGGCGGGCAGCCGTGCAGCCGTCATGGGCGGGGTAACGGCGGTGTTTGAGATGCCCAACACCAACCCGCTCACCGTCACGGCTGAGACCCATGCCGATAAAGTGGCCCGGGCCCACCACCGCATGGCCTGCGATTTCGCCTTCTTCATTGGCGGCACCAGGGACAATGCCAAGGATCTGCCCGAGCTGGAGCGTCTGCCTGGCTGTTCGGGCGTGAAGGTGTTTATGGGCTCGTCCACCGGTGATCTCTTGGTGGAGGATGATGAAGGCGTGGCACTGGTGCTCTCCAACACCTCCCGGCGGGCGGCCTTTCATTCAGAAGACGAGTTCCGGCTGAACGAGCGCAAGGGGCTTCGGGTTGAGGGCGATCCTTCCTCTCACCCCGTGTGGCGCGATGCGCGCGCCGCCATCCAGTGCACGGAGCGTTTGCTGCGCATTGCCCGGGAAACCGAGGCGCGCATACACGTGCTCCACATCTCCACCGCTGAAGAAATGCCGCTTCTGGCGGCGAACAAGGACATTGCCACAGTGGAGGCAACGCCCCAGCATCTCACTCTATCGGCGCCGGAAGCCTATGAGCGGCTGGGCAACCTGGCGCAGATGAACCCACCTTTGCGCGATAAGTCTCATACAGACGGGATCTGGTGGGGCCTAACGTCCGGTGTCGTGGACGTGCTGGGCTCAGATCATGCCCCGCACACCCTTGAGGAGAAGGCCGCCAGCTATCCGGCATCACCGTCGGGCATGCCGGGGGTGCAGACTCTGGTTCCCATCATGCTGGACCATGTGAACGCCGGGCGCCTCAGCCTGGAGCGCTTTGTGGATCTTTCCAGCCACGGACCCCAGCGCATCTTCCAGATTGCGCGCAAAGGGCGGATTGCCACGGGTTATGATGCCGACTTCACGATTGTGGATATGAAGGCAAAGCGCACCATCGAAAACGCCATGATGGAGAGCCTCGCCGGTTGGACACCGTTCGACGGGCGCAGGGTCACCGGTTGGCCCAAGGGCACGATCATCCGCGGACGGCGGGTGATGTGGGAAGATCAGATCGTCACGCCCGCTGGCGGCGAGGCGGTTGAGTTCAGCGAGACGATACCGGCGTGATTTGCGCTAAGGACCCCCTCTTTTGCGGGGATGATGCATGAGCGCGCGGGGCGGCTACTGCGTGGTCCGGTTCACCGTGAATTCACCCAGACGGATCCGGTCCGGCAGACCCTCGGTCATCTTGGCGACCGGCTCCTCGCCATAGGTGTCCACCATGTCGGAGAGCGCCGCGAAAATAGCGGCTGTGGCGAGGTTATCTGGATCGACCCCGTCAAAAACGGCTTCTTCCCACGCATCTAAGAGATAACGCAGAGCGGCTTGGCGCTCATCGGCACTCGGCGCTTCATTGTCGCGGAAAAGGGGCGACCCATGCATGAAATTCATCCCGTCTTTTCGGGCTGTGCTGATCCCTACCGCATCTCAACCCGCTGTCCTGTAAGGATTGTTTTACCACGCAAGACGATGAGCGCACCTGCTCGCTCAATTAAAGGTTAACGCAAGCGCGAACAGCTACTTTTTGATCTCGATGCCAGGGGAAAAGGCATTCACCACAAAGGCGAAGGTCACGTCGTAAACCTTGTCCTTCAGACCATCGCTGGTCTTTTCCTGAACCACGATATTGCCCACATCGCGTCCCTCGCTGATGGCGCGGGTGTCCAGGGCGGAGTTCTGGCCTTTCGTCCAGGTGAAGACCACATCGCCAATTTCCATGCGCTCCCGCTGGGACAAAAGCGATAGCGCCAAGGCCTGAAGTTTGCCATCCACCCGATACGCCACCACGCGTGCCATAGGCTCGATGCCCTCCGGCATGTCGCCGCGGTACAGGAACGGGGACTTGGACCGGTCGTACCCGGCATAAGGGTTGCGCCCATAAGCGCGCAGGCCCGCATTGTTGGGCACCAGAACTTTCCCGTCTGGAAACCGGCCCTTGAAATTGGCAAAGGATTCCAAGCGTGCCGGCACCGACTTAAGACGCATGCCCGTCATCTCGCCCACAATGGCCTCGCCCATGAACTGCTGCCACCAGCTCTGGGTCTGGCGGTCATACATCACCAGGTCGGAGTTGCGCAGCTTACCCGTGGTGCCGAAGTCCAGAACCTTGCCGTCCACGGTACGCTCAAACACAATGGCCGAGTTGCACAAGGGGCAATAGGTGACCGCAACGGGCATATCACCAAACTGATCGTTCACAATTTCATGCCAGGTCATGATCTGGAGGGGATAGGCCCGGGCCTCGCCATTGATCTCCAGCCCGATCACCGGTTCGGTATCAGCAAGCTTGGTGATCTCGGACACCGGTTTGAACGCCGGCTTATCGATTGGCGGGATCACGTCGCGCCCAATCCCGCCCGAAAGGATCTCGGTCAGCTTGATGGATGTCTGATCAAAGTCGGTGGTCCATCCCTCGCGCTTCCAGCGATCGGGATTGGCTGTGGCTTGGACTGCTGTGAAGACCAAAAGGCTGCAAGCAATCAGCAAAGAGTGCAGGTGTCTCATAATGCAGGCAAGAGTGCCGTGCTTTCGGGGCGGTTTCCAATCAACCCTGCGTCATCGCGCGCAACAAATCGGGCGTGCTGGGTGTCATGGCAAGGTCGTCCACATCCTCCGCCCGCCGCCATTGTACCGCGGCCGCATCATCGCCGGCCACGGCCTCCCCCGATATCCACCGGGCCTTGAACACCGCGATTACATAGTGGGTGGTGACGTGCCCCTGATCATCCCGGCGGATAATGTCCAGCGTGGTGACCAAGCCCTCCAGTTCGGCGGTGACAGAGGTCTCCTCATGAAGCTCTCGCAGCGCGGCCTCGGCCAGACGCTCGCCCAACTCCACATGCCCGCCCGGCAAAGACCAAAGGCCCTTACTGGGCGCCTTGCCGCGCTGGGCCAGCAGCACCTCTTCGCCTCGCCAGCAGGCAACGCTGACACCCAGCTTGGGAGAAGTGGGCATTGGCGTTTGAGTGCTCATCTGTTCGTGCTTACAGTGATGTTCATGTGCGGTCTTTACAATCTCTCGCATAGCTCAGACGAAGTTGCAGCCTATTTCGACTATGGCGATACGGTTGAATTTCCTCCGCGCGACTATGTGGCGCCAGGCGGACCGGTGGCCATTGTGCGCCACAACGAAAATGACCGCAGCGGTGCCCGCCGGTTTGCTCTGGTGCGGTGGGGTTTTGTGCCGTCCTGGGCCAAAGAGGTGAAAGACGGCAAACCGTTGATCAATGCCCGGGCGGAGACGGTGGCTGAAAAACCATCCTTCCGCAACGCTTATCGGCGCCGCCGTTGTCTTGTGCCGGCGTCGGGCTTTTACGAGTGGCAAGGCGATGTCCCCGGCCGTAAGGTGCCCTTCTATGTGCCGCGCGCTGACGGAAAACCGCTCGCTTTTGGCGGCATTTGGGAGCACTGGATGGGGCCGGACGGTTCTGAGTTGGAAAGCGTTGCCATTCTCACCACCGCGGCCAACGCCCAGCTCGCAGCCATTCACCATCGGATGCCCGTGGTGATCGCGCAGGGAGATTTTGCGCGCTGGCTGGGGAACGAAGACCGACCCGATGACTTGCTCAGGCCGGTGCCGGAAGGCTTCTTTGCGCCGGTGACAACCGAGATGAAGCGCAAGCCTGTGGCGCCGAAGCCGTTAGAGCCCAAACCTCAAAGCGATCAGCTGGATCTCTTTTAGCTGACGCGTTCAGCGGCGCCGTACATGTCGTCCAGCTGCGTTTCGCGATCCTCGCCATATTCGCCTTCGTTGTGGCTATGGGTGAGAAAGGCTTCCCACTTGTCCTCCGCTTCGCCCTTTACCCAGGCCTTCTCCATCTTTGCGTAACAGCACGTCGTTTTCTCAACGTCCAGGAAGGGCCGGTCCATTCCGCGAATGCGTTCCGCCATGCTTTCCAACTGATCCGACGTTTCCACCTGGATGCCCAGGTGGTCCAGTCCACTCTCGCCTTTGCCAGATTCAATGACGAAGTTCACCGCCGGATCTGCCACGTCCCATTTCACATAGTTGTCTTTCTGGATGGTGGGCTCCTGGCCAAACAGGGCGCTGTAAAATCCGATGGCTTTGTCGAGGTCTTCTACCCGCATGGAAACGTGAAGCTTCATGTGTCTCAGGCTCCTGTACCTGCAGTGGGTTGAACGTAATTTCTAGTATTATCGAAATGAAAGATGTGTCAAGTCGAAAGACGCTTCTCAAAAGCATCACTGCATTGATAGGCTGGGCCCATGGGTTCCCTGCTTGAAGATCTGCGCGCTTATGACGGCAAGGCGGTCACCTTGCTGTCAGAGGCGCACGCCCGACATGGCGGCGCGGCGAGCTATTTGGCCGACCTTGTGGCGCTGAGCGCACACGACGAGCTCCACGTTTCAGATGGTGCCACCTGGCTACTCAAGGCGAGCCTGGAAAAGGGCAACCTTCTTTCACCGTCGGAGACGGATGCGCTTCTGGCAAACTTGGAGAAGATCGTGCACTGGCCGGCGCAGCTTCACGTGTGCCAGATGCTGGACGCCCTGACCGTGCCAGAGGAGGCCGCGCCACCATTGGCAGATTGGCTCTCCGGCCTTCTAAAGCATGAGCGCCCGTTTCTGAGAGCCTGGTCGATGAGCGCTTTGCACGCGCTGGCAGCTCAACATCCCGCATTTGACCGTCAGGCCAAGTCTGCGCTTGAGGCGGCCGAAACCGATGCCTCAGCCGCGGTGAGAGTACGAGCGCGTAATCTTGAAACATAAGTAAATTCAGCAGGTTGAGGGCTTGACTCAAACTTTTCCCTGATTTGCGCTATACTCCAAAGCTGCAGAACCAAAAGGAGGACCCCGGAGGGAGTGACGAAGCGAGGAGGGCCGTGTGCATGTTTTTTGTCCTTCACCATTTTCTGAGTAAGAGTGTTACCCGGGGAAACCTCTTAGTCCTGGATCCTGACGGCGCCGAGCACCGCTTCGGGGATGGCCGGGGCAAGGAGATTTGCGTCAAGCTGCATGATCATTTGGTGGGCCTGGCTTTGGCACTGCGCCCGGACCCGGCATTTGGCGAAGCCTATGTGAACGGACGCCTCACGGTCGAGGCGGGCAGCCTTTATGAGTTGATGGCGCTGGTTATCCCGCAGCTGGATTATGGCTTTGCCTATAAATGGCGCACGGGCGCAGCCCTTAAGCAGACGCTGCGGCGGGCGGCCCGTTCCAACGGTATTGCCGGCTCCAGGCGAAATGTGGCTCACCACTATGATCTCTCCGGTAAGTTCTACGATCTCTTCTTAGACAGCGACCGGCAGTATTCCTGCGCCTACTTCCCAGGTCCGCAAACCTCGTTGCATCAGGCCCAGCTTGCCAAGAAGCGCCGCATTGCTGCCAAGCTGAACATAGAGCCGGGCATGCACGTGCTCGACATTGGCTGCGGCTGGGGTGGCCTGGCGCTTTACCTTGCTGAGGTCTGCGGGGCCGTGGTCACCGGCATCACCTTGTCGGTGGAGCAGGCGGAGGTGGCGCGCCAGCGGGTCTCAACGCGTGGGCTGGAGGGCCAGGTGGAGATTTGTCTTCTGGACTACCGCAAGGTAGAGGGCCAGTTTGACCGCATTGCCTCCGTCGGCATGTTCGAGCATGTGGGCCCGCGCCATTTCGGAACCTATTTCAGAAAGGTTCTGGATCTGCTGACGGGCGACGGTGTTGCCCTCATACACACAATTGCCCGTCCGCATGGGCCCTATCCCACCAGCACGTGGATTGATCGGTACATCTTCCCTGGTGGCTACCTGCCGGCGCTTTCTGAGGTTCAGCGCGAGATTGAAGACAGCGGTCTTTATCTCTGCGATGTGGAGGTGCTCCGCGGCCACTATGCCCGCACGTTGCGTCACTGGCGCAACCGCTTCAACGGCAACCGCAAGAAGGCGGCGAAGATCTATGATGAGCGCTTTTGCCGGATCTGGGATTTCTATCTTGCAGGGTCTGAAATTGCATTTCGCTTGGAATATGCTAACGTATTGCAGCTTCAGATGGCCCGCGACCAAAACGCTCTGCCTGAAACGAGACGCTATATGCGCGTCAACGAAGAGCGGCAGCGGGACGTGGACAGCCGCAGCTGTCGGCCCAAGAGCGTGAGGGCACGCTAGGCGGCCTGTGACCGCACCGCGTTTTGTCTGAACGGCTTTCCCTTTTTCAAAACTCCCGTCAAACGGCCGCGTTCAGCCGTTTCGCAGGCTCTTGGAGGGGTGTCAGCAAAATCACCAACACCGGAGAAAACAAACCAAATGAAAACAAAACGCATCAACGCAGAAGATGGCGCCGAAGCGCTGGGGGCTTATGTGCAGGCGCTGGAGGTGTCTGAAACAACGCGGCGCCTTTACGTCAGCGGGCAGGGGCCGATTACAGCGAACGGCACCGTACCCGCCAGCTTTGCCGAACAGGCCGAAGCGGTCTGGGCCAACATTCTAGCCCAGCTCCGCGCGGCCGACATGGGTGTGGAAAACATTGTCAAAGCAACCACCTTCCTCGCTGACCGCAAGTTCCGCGACGAAAACAGGGACGTTCGGGTAAAGATGCTGGGCGGACACACCTTCGCGCTTACAGTGGTATTGGCCGGCATGTTTGAAGAGGGGTGGTTTCTGGAAATCGAAGCGATTGCCGAGAAGTGAGTGAGGACCAATGACACTGCCCAAGCCTCCGTTCGAAGGCTCCTGCCTGTGTGGAGCCGTCCAGGTTCGCATAACAGAGCCGCCCCTTCTATCAATGGCGTGTCATTGCCGCGATTGTCAGAAGATGAGCGCGAGCGCCTATGCTCTTGCCATCGTGTTCCCGAGCAGCGGTTTCTCCTGCTCGGGCGAGCTGATAACGGGCGGTCTCGGATCGGGCCCGCGGGCGCATTACTATTGCAAAGCGTGTTTGAGCCTCGTTTACACCCAGATCGAAGGGGCTGACGACCGGATCAATTTGCGCACATCGGTGCTGAACGATGCGGCTTTGTTCGAGCCGTTTGTTGAATTGATGACGGACGAAAAAGTGCCCTGGGCGCACGTGCCTGTCGTTCACAGCTTCCCGCGATTTCCAGCCTCGGCTGACGAATTCAAGGCTCTGTTGGAGGCGTACTCAAAGCTCTGATATCTGGACGCGGGGGATGGAAACCATCATGGAAAAGAGCAAGATGCTCCCGGGTCGCCGCCTTCGTCAGAACGCGGCAAGACGCTTCCCGCCTCGGCCAAACGGCGGTATCACTCAAACCGAAGGAGACAGAGCCCGATGCCCCCATCCCAAAAAGAGCAGATCCGCGCCCTGCTGAAGAGCATAGAAACGGGCAATCCCAAACCTATTGCCGTGGTCAATGAGGCCAAGTACATTCAGCATAATCCGCAAACACATGAAGGCAGCGAGGGGCTTGCGGCCCTCTTTGCCCGCCTTGCCAAAACCCAGCCCCGGGTCAACATGGTGCGCGGCTTTGAGGATGGTGTCTTTGTCTTTGCCCACATGGAGTATGACTTCGCCAGCCGCAAAATCGGTTTTGAGATGTTCCGCTTCGAGGAGGGCCAAGCGGTCGAACATTGGGACAATATCCAGGAGCGACAAGGTCCCAACTCCGCTGGCCACTCCATGGTGGACGGCCCCACCGAGGCGGAAGATCTTGATCACACCGAAGACAACCGCGCCTGCATCCGCACCTTTGTGGAGACCGTTCTGATCAAGGGCGAGCTGGACCGTCTTGCCGAGTTCATCGATGAGACCCAATACACGGAGCACAACCCGCGGCTCGACGATGATCTGGCCACGTTGCACGCCGCACTGGATGAGCGTGATGCCCAAGGAGCGCGAACCATAAGCTACGAGCGCCTCCACCGCGTTCTGGCTGAAGGAAATTTTGTGCTGGCCGCCTCAGAGGGCCGGCGCGGCGGCGTCCATTCAGCCTTCTACGACCTCTTCCGCTTGAAGGGCGGTAAGGTGGTGGAGCACTGGGACACCACTGAAAAAATCGCTCCCAAAGATCAGTGGAAAAACAACAACGGCAAGTTCTAGAGCCGTTCTTTGTCAAGTGTTTCCATATGACAAAGAACTTCTCTAGCTTGTCGCTTTCACCTCCAGCCGGCGGGCATGCAGGATCGGTTCAGTGTAGCCACTGGGCTGTTCTGCGCCCTTGAACACCAGGTCACAGGCCGCCTGGAAGGCGATGCTGGCTCCATAGTCCGGCGCCATGTTGGAGTAGACCGGGTCGCCGGCGTTCTGGCCGTCGACCACAACGGCCATGCGTTCCAAGGTCTCGCGCACCTGGGCTTCGCTGCAGATACCGTGATGCAGCCAATTGGCAATGTGCTGGCTGGAAATGCGCAAGGTGGCACGGTCTTCCATCAAGCCGATGTCGTTGATGTCGGGCACTTTGGAGCAGCCGACACCTTGGTCCACCCACCGGACTACATAGCCAAGGATGCCCTGGGCATTATTGTCGAGTTCCTGCTGAATGGCCTCGGGCGTCCAGTTGGGGCGCTCGGCCAGGGGAATGGAGAGAATATCATCAAGGCTCGCCCGGCCGCGCGACTGCAGCTCGGCTTGTCGGTCTGCAACGGAGACTTTGTGATAGTGGGTTGCGTGAAGCGCAGCTGCTGTGGGCGAGGGCACCCAAGCGGTGTTGGCGCCAGCCGTGGGGTGCCCGATCTTTTGCTCCAGCATGTCGGCCATCATATCCGGCATCGCCCACATGCCCTTGCCGATCTGGGCATGGCCGCTGAGGCCGCACTCCAGACCAATATCCACGTTCCAGTCCTCATAGGCCTCGATCCACGCAGCCGCTTTCATGTCGCCTTTGCGCAACATGGGGCCCGCTTCCATGGACGTATGAATCTCATCTCCGGTGCGGTCCAGGAAGCCTGTGTTGATAAACACAACGCGGCTGGACGCTGCGCGGATGCACTCTTTCAGGTTCACAGTCGTGCGGCGCTCTTCGTCCATGATGCCCATCTTAATGGTATTGGCCGCCATCCCCAGCGCCTGCTCCACCCGTCCGAAGAGTTCAGAGGCAAAGGCCACCTCCTCAGGTCCGTGCATCTTGGGCTTCACCACGTACATGGAGCCTGTGCGGCTGTTCATATTCTTGCCGCCTGGCCCGATATCGTGCAGCGCGATGGCCGCCGTAACGGCCGCGTCGATCAGGCCCTCAAACACCTCGTTGCCATCCCCGTCCAAAATGGCCGGGTTGGTCATGAGATGACCCACATTGCGCACCAGCATCAAACTGCGGCCATGCAGGGTGAGGTCTGACCCGTCGGGCGCCGAATAAGACCGGTCTCCGGCCATAGTGCGCTGCACGGTTTGGCCGCCCTTGGAGAACGAAGAGGCCAGGTCGCCCCTCATCAGGCCAAGCCAGTTGCGGTAGGCGTCCACTTTGTCTTCGGCATCCACGGCGGCGATGGAATCTTCCAGATCCATAATGGTGGTGATCGCGGCTTCAATGATCACATCGGCCCGCCCGGCCGGATCGTTCTGGCCCACAGGGTGTGTGCGGTCGATCACCAATTCAAAGTGCAGATTGTTGTTCTTGATCAAGATGGAAGAGGGATGCTCGGCCTCGCCCTTATAGCCCGCAAACTGACCCGGGTTGGCAAGACCCGTGGTGCCGCCAGACGTGAGCGCCGCCTCGAGCGTACCGTTGGAAACCGAGAAGCCTGCCACATCGCTATGGGCCGCGCCGTCAAGCGGTGCGGCGCCATCAAGGAACTGATTGGCCCAAGCGATCACCCGCGCGCCACGCACTGCGTTGTAGCCGCCGGCCCTTTCTGCTCCGCCGTCTTCGGAGATGGCGTCCGTGCCGTAGAGGGCATCGTAAAGGCTCCACCAACGGGCATTGGCCGCGTTGAGCGCAAATCGGGCATTCATCACCGGCACAACAAGCTGCGGACCGGCAATGTGAGCGATTTCATCGTCCACGTTTTGGGTGTCCACGGAAAAGGCTTCACCTTCGGGGACCAGATAGCCAATATCCTTCAGAAACGTCCGATACGCCGCCAAATCGAAGCCCGGATTGGCCTTGTGCCAGGCGCTGATCTTGGTCTGAAGATCGGTGCGCTTCTCTAAAAGTGCACGGTTCTTCGGCGTCAGGTCGGCGATGATGTCATTCAACGCATTCCAAAACTGTTCAACCGCTACACCGGTGCCCGAAAGGGCTTCCTCATTGACGAAATCATAAAGCGGTTTGGCAACGCTCAAACGGCCCGAATTAACCCGCGTAGTCATTCTGCGGCACTCTCCTCAGATGGGGGTTGGATGCTTACATTCGCAGGGGCAAGAACACCATCAACTCTGCTGGCTCAAGGCCTCTTCCCACTCTACGGAATCTTACTTCACTTTGTGAGAGCTTCCGGCTTGGGGCCACCGGTGGCCCAGTCCAAAAGCTCCACGGTGTGGACCACTGGAATGCCGGTCCCTGATGCGATTTGAGTCATGCAGCCAATGTTGCCGGCGGCGATAAGTTGGGGCTGAGTGCTTTCTATATTTCGCACCTTACGCTTCCGCAGGCGGTCGGCGATGTCCGACTGCATGATGTTGTACGTCCCCGCCGAGCCGCAGCACAGATGGCCTTCCGGCGGGTCCACCACCTCAAAGCCGCAGGCTTGCAGCAGGGCTTTGGGTTGGGTGCGCACGCGTTGGCCATGTTGCAAGGAGCAGGCGGAATGATAGGCAACGCGCAAGGGCTCGCCAGCATTGGCATTGGCGAGATCGAGCCCGCTCAAATACTCCGTAATATCCTTGGTGAGCTCTGATACCTGCTTGGCCTTGTCTGCATACGCCTCATCATGGGCCAGCATGTGGCCGTAATCTTTCACCGTGGTGCCGCAGCCGGACGTGTTGATAATGATAGCATCCAAGCCATCCCCTTCGATCTCTGCGGTCCAGGCGGCGACGTTGGCCGCGGCTTTGGCATGGCTGTCCGCCTCCTTGCCCATGTGATGGGTGAGGGCGCCGCAACAGCCGACCCCTGCCGGCACAACCACCTCAATGCCCAAACGGTTGAGAAGGCGGACCGTAGCCTCGTTGATACCCGGATTGAGCACCGGCTGAGCGCAGCCGGTCAGCAAAGCCACGCGGCCCTTACGAGGGCCATCCGGGCTGAATGTACCTGGTTTGCAGGTGGGCGTGGTGGGGGCAGATCTGGTGGGGGCGAGCTCGAGCATGGCGCCCAGCGGTTTTAGAGGCCTGATTGCCTTGAACAGACCCGCAAAGGGGCGGGCGAGACGAGCCATAATCAGCGAGAATTTGAACAGAGTCTTGTTAGGCAGCACGATTTCCAGGATCTTGCGGATCATGCGGTCGGCCAAGGGGCGCCTGTAGTGCTGCTCGATGTAAGCCCGACCGTGATCCACCAGATGCATATAATTCACGCTGGCCGGGCAGGTGGTCATACATGAAAGGCACGACAGGCAGCGGTCCACATGCTTCACCACACCAGCCGTGGGCGCCTTGCCGCTCTCCAGCATCTCTTTGATCAGGTAAATCCGCCCGCGTGGACTGTCCAACTCATCGCCAAGTTCCACATAAGTCGGGCAAGTGGCGGTGCAGAACCCGCAATGGACGCAGTTCCGCAAGATGGACTCAGAGTGTGAGAACTGGGGATCGGCGAGTTGTTTGAGCGAGAAATTGGTTTGCATCGGTCTTTCGTTCTCTTAAGCACTCGCGTACATGCGGCCGGGGTTGAGGATGCCGTTCGGGTCAAACGCCGCCTTCACGTTCTGGGCAACAAGGGCAAGACCGGGCTCCGGCGGTTGAAACACATCGACTGCTGCTCGGATGGCCTGCGGTGCCCGGATCAGCGTGGCATGGCCGCTGGTCTGGGCCACGGCAGCGCGGACGATCTGTTCTGAGGCATTGTCCGCTTCGGGCACCTCACACCAGATCAGCCCCCCGGCCCAATCGAAGAACCAGCGGGCATCGCACTTGGCGGCAATCGCGCCGGCCACTTTCGCCCCGTCCATCGGCGGTACCGAAAGACGCCAAACGGGTCGGTCCGTTCCGTTGGCAAAAAAGCTCACATCCCGGATAGAGCGCCACAGTTCCTTCGAACCGTCGCTGTCCAACTTTTCGGACGGGCCGAGATCTTTCAGCAGATCAGCCAGTTTCTCCAGTCGATACTCCACCGATGGGCCGATACCTTCGATCCGGAAAACGGTGGCAGCCGCGCCTAACAGACCTTCCGGCAAATGCGCTGCGCCAGAAACTTCGCAGGACGACTGGAAGGCCCGTGACATGGCGCCAACAGCAAGCTCATCGTTCAGCCCTTCCAGGGCAAAGCTCTTCTCGGTTTCCGCAGCCGGCAGCACTTTCAACGTGATATCCGACAGCACGGCAAGTGTGCCCCACGAGCCCGCGATGATCTTTGGCAGATCGTACCCGGTCACATTTTTGACCACGCGGCCTCCTGACTTGAATGTCTCTCCACGGCCCGACACCCCCGAGAAGCCGAGAAAATGATCGCGCACCGCGCCTGCTTTAATGCGCCGCGGCCCTGCCAGATTGCTGGCCACCATGCCGCCCAATGTACCCGGCCCATTGGCGCCCAAAAGAACGGACAGGTCTGGTGGCTCGAACGCAAACTCTTGGTTTTTGTCTCGCAGCAGCTGTTCCACCTCCGCACGGGGCGTTGCGGCATGGGCCGACAGCACCAGTTCCTCCGGTTCATAAAGGGTCACGCCGGTGAGGGCGGAGAGGTCAAGGGTGAACTCGTGCTGGGCAGGTCTGCCGATCGCGTGTTTGGTGCCATGGCCAACAATGTCCAGCGGCTTTTCCTCAGCCACGGCCCACTTGACGGCATCATGGAGTTGCACGGCATCTTCTGGTTTGAGGGTGGACGACATTTGACGAGCTCAGAATCTGGGAATGTCCGGGAAAGGCACCTGGCCTCTGTGGATGTGCATGCGGCCAAGCTCTGCACAGCGGTGCAGTTCAGGAAACACTTTGCCCGGGTTCAACAGACCGTCTGGGTCGAACGCGCACTTGACCCGTTGTTGATGGTTGAGGTCGGTCTCAGAGAACATGGTGGGCATCAGATCCCGCTTCTCCACGCCAACCCCATGCTCGCCGGTCAGCACACCGCCCACTTCAACGCAAAGGGTCAGAATATCGGCGCCGAACTCCTCCGCCTTCTCCAGCTCACCAGGTACGTTGGCATCATAAAGGATCAGCGGATGCAGATTGCCGTCGCCTGCATGAAACACGTTCGCAACGCGCAACCCATAATGCTGGGAGAGCTCGTTCATGCGCCCCAGAACCTTGGGCAGTTGGTGGCGCGGGATGGTGCCGTCCATGCAGTAATAGTCCGGAGAGATGCGGCCCACGGCCGGGAAGGCGGCCTTGCGGCCTGCCCAAAAGCTCGCGCGCTCAGCCTCGGTAGTGGAGACGCGCATCGACACGGAATTGTTCTTCTCAGCGATTTGCGAGACCCGGTCGATGAGATGGTCCACCTCCGCCTCCGGGCCATCCAGCTCGACGATGAGCAGGGCTTCCACATCTAGCGGATAGCCGGCCTGAACGAATTCTTCGGCGGCATGAATGGCGGGCTTATCCATCATCTCCATCCCGCCGGCGATAATGCCGCTGGAGATTACATCGGCCACGCATTGTCCGGCATCTTCGCTGGAGGGGAAGCCAACCAGCACGGCACGCGCCGTTTCAGGCGCTTTGAGAATACGCACCGTGACCTCGGTGACCACGCCCAGCAGCCCTTCCGACCCCACCATCAGGCCCATCAGGTCGTAGCCTTCGCTGTCCAAATGTTTGCCACCGATACGCACCACTTCACCGGTGATCAGCACCACTTCAAGGCCAAGCACGTTGTTTGTGGTGAGGCCATATTTGAGGCAATGCACGCCGCCGGAGTTTTCCGCAATGTTTCCGCCTATGGTGCAGGCGATCTGCGAGGAAGGGTCTGGCGCGTAGTAAAAGCCCTCGTGCTGCACGGCCTGCGTAATGGCCAGGTTGGTTACACCAGGTTGCACCACCGCGCAGCGGTTCTCATAGTCGATTTCCAAAACTTTGTTGAACTTGCCCAACCCAAGCAGAATGCCATCCGCCAAGGGCAAAGCGCCGCCGGACAGCGATGTGCCCGCGCCGCGCGGAACAACCTTGATGCCGTTGTCGTTGGCATATTTGAGCACCGCGGAAACCTGCTCAACCGTTTCTGGAAGAACCACAAGCAAAGGCACCTGCTTATAGGCGGTCAGCCCGTCGCTCTCATAGGCGCGCATCTCTTCAGCTTCGTCGATCACCCCTTCGCCGGGCACAATGCGGCGCAGTTCAGATGCGATTTCTTGCCGCCGAGCGAGGGCGGTTTGATCCACTTTAGGCATCTTCAGGTTTGACATGGTTCCTCACATATTCAATTTGGTCTGTTTTTTTTACCATTTATGCCAGTCTGTCAATCCCTATGGACATGTGAACAATTGTCATGTTGCGTTCTGCTGTTTAAAGGGCACAGTTCCTGGAGCACAAAGTTTAGGCTAAGGGAAACGTGAAAATGAATTCAAAGGTCATTCTTGCTGCTCTGGCAGCTGTTGTTTTCTCGGTTTCTGCGCACGCAGCCGAGCCGGACATTAAGAGAGGCGAAAAGGTCTTCCGTAAGTGCAAAGCGTGCCACGAGGTTCAAAAAGAAAAGAACAAAGTTGGACCTCATCTTGTGAACTTGTTTGGCCGTAAGGCCGGGTCGTTGGAAGGTTACAAGTACTCCAAGGCCATGGTTGCCAAGGGTGAGGACGGCCTGGTGTGGGATGAAGAGATCATGCTGGAGTATCTCATCAAACCCAGGCAATACGTGAAAGGTACGAAAATGGCCTTCGCCGGCCTGAAAAAAGAGAAGGACCGGGTGAATCTGGTAGCCTACCTGAAACAGTTCACCGAAGCTCAGTAGCCAAGCCAACAGGCTGACAATCGATAAGGTTGAAAATTGGTCTTTTGTATTGACCAATTTTCCGCGACGTCGTTATAACGGGTACCCAAGTGTGGGTGCCCGTTATGTTTTAGAAGATGTCCATGTTCCAACGCATAGAACAGGTCAAAGTTTCTGATGCCGTCGCGCGGCAGATCGAGGCCCTTATTTTGGAGGGCGTTCTAAAGCCTGGCGACAAGCTGCCGCCGGAGCGCGAGCTGGCCAAGACGCTGGAGGTTTCGCGTCCCAGTTTGCGCGATGCGCTGAACGAGCTTGAGCAGCGCCGGCTGTTGATCGCCCGCCAGGGGGGCGGCACATACGTGGCTGATGTTATGGGGTCCGTCTTCGCCGAACCGATCGTGCCTTTATTCGGCAAGCATGAGAAGGCCACGGCCGACTATCTTGAGTTTCGTCAGCAGGTGGAGGGGATCGCCGCCAGCTATGCGGCCCAACGGGCTACGCCGGCTGACCGGACAATCCTGGAGGGCATTTTTGGGCGCATGGAAGCTGCCCATGACCGCCAGGACGCAGAAGAAGAAGCTCGGCTCGACGTTGAGTTTCACAGCGCCATCGTTGATGCCGGCCACAACATCGTTCTAATCCAAACCCTGCGCAGCATTTACGCCCTGTTGAAGGCTGGAGTGTTCCACAACCGGAAACTGCTTTATGAAAATCCAGGAGCGCGCGACCGGTTGCTTGACCAGCACCGCGCCATCTATTTCGCCGTTTTGAACGGGGATGCAGAGGCGGCAAAGCTGGCAGCCGAGCAGCACATGACATATGTGATCGCTGCGCGCGACACAGCAGAGCGCGCGCATTCCAGGCAGATCACTGCAGAGCGGCGGCTTGAGACGGTTCACCGGACTGGCACAAAACGGGCCAGGGCGGCTGAGGAGGCGGTATGAGCGATACGAAAATCAAGGTGGGATTGTTTGTCACCTGTCTGGTCGACATCTTCCGACCTTCGGTGGGTTTCGCGGCGGTCAAGCTTCTTGAAGAAGCTGGGTGCACCGTGGAGGTGCCGGATGTGCAAACCTGCTGTGGCCAGCCGGCCTATAATAGTGGCGACCGCAAGAGCTCAAAGGAAATCGCGGAGCGCACCATCCGCACGTTCGAGCCTTACGAGTATGTGGTGGCCCCGTCAGGGTCGTGTGCTGGAATGCTGAAGAAGCACTATCCGCGACTTTTTGGTGAGGGCACAGGCGTGCAGTCTCGTGCCATCGCCTTGGCGGACAAAACCTACGAACTTGTCTCGTTTCTGACCGATGTTCTGCAAGTGAAGGGCGTGGATGCACAGTTCGGACGGTGCGTCACCTATCACGATTCCTGCTCGGGCCTGCGTGAGTTGAAGGTGCACAAACAGCCACGCCAGCTTTTGTCTTCGGTGGCCGGCCTGGAGCTGCGTGAGATGTCTGATGCCAATGTGTGCTGCGGCTTTGGGGGCACATTCTGCGTCAAATATCCGGACATCTCCAACGACATGCTCACCAAGAAAATGGCGAATATTGAGGCCAGTGGCGCAGAGGTGCTTCTGGCGGGTGATCTCGGCTGTCTGATGAATATGGCCGGCAAATTGAAGCGTTCCGGTTCCAAGATCGAAGTGCGCCACGTGGCCGAAGTGCTGGCAGGCGAAACCCTGTTGCCGTCGATCGGGGAAGGGGAAAGCTGATGCAGCCCACATCGAAGAGTTTCAAGCGCAATGCTGCAGGCGCTCTCAGCGACGAGCAACTGCAGCGCGCTCTGTTAAACGTGCCGCGCGGCTTTGTAAAAAAGCGCGCCGATGCCGCTGCCGCCCTGCCGGAATTTGAGCAACTGCGCGATCAGGGTCGCGAGATAAAAAACCACACCCTTGAACACTTGGACCTTTACCTGGAAGCCTTTGAGGAGAAGGTGGTGGAGGCCGGAGGCTATGTGCACTGGGCCACCACGGCCCAGGAGGCGTGCGACCTGGTTGTGCGCTTGTGCCTTGACCGTGAGGCGCAGACGGTAACCAAGGGCAAATCAATGATTTCAGAGGAGATCGGGCTGAACGCCGGGCTTGAGAAGATGAATATCGAGCCCGTGGAAACCGATCTTGGGGAGTACATCATTCAGTTGCGCGGAGAAACGCCAAGCCACCTGATTGCTCCGGCGGTCCATGTGACCAAAGAGCAGATCGAGGCCGACTTCCGCAGATTCCACACAGAGCTCCCCGAAGAACGCAACCTGCATGAGCCGGCATCGCTGGTGCACGAGGCCCGGCAGATCCTGCGCCAGAAATACATTGATGCGGATGTGGGGATCACGGGAGCCAACTTTCTGATCGCGGAAACCGGCACGTCCGTCATCGTCACCAATGAAGGCAATGGCGACCTCACGCAGATTCTGCCGAAAACCCATATCGTGCTCGCGTCCATTGAAAAGGTGGTTCCCACGCTCGAGGATGCCAGCACACTTGTCCGCCTCCTGGCGCGCTCTGCCACAGGGCAGGACATCTCCAACTACACCACATTCTCAACCGGCCCTAAGCGACGCGGTGATCCGGACGGGCCGCAGGAGTACCACGTGGTGCTGCTCGACAACGGCCGCTCGTCCATGCTCGGCACGGAGTTTCAGGAGATGCTGCGCTGTATCCGCTGTGGGGCGTGTTTGAACCACTGCCCGGTCTACCAGGCTGTGGGCGGCCATGCGTATGGCTGGGTCTATTCCGGTCCTATGGGGTCGGTGCTGACACCAAACCTGATTGGCGTGAACGAGGCCGGCCACCTCCCGAACGCGTCCACATTCTGTGGACGCTGCGAGGAGGTCTGCCCCATGCGCATTCCTCTACCCAAAATGATGCGGCATTGGAGGGAGAGGGAATTTGAAAAGCACCTAACGCCCTTTGCCGTTCGCAGAGGCTTGGGCGTATGGGCCTGGTTTGCATTGAGGCCGAAATTCTATCAGCGCCTTACCAGCTGGGCTGCACGTCTTTTGAAGTGGCGCGCCGGGCGGGCAGGCCGCATGGAGAGTTTGCCGCTCGCAAGCGGTTGGGTGAAGTACCGGGATTTCCCCGCACCGCAAGGTAAGACATTTCAGCAAATGTGGAAGGAAAGGGACAATGTCTGACAACGCGACCCGGCGCGAACAGATCCTCGGCCGCATCCGCACCTCGCTGAACGTGGACGCCGATGCCATGGATCGTTTGGAAACAGTAGCAGATCGGCTGGAAGATCATACGCGCAATACCGTCCCCGAACGTGCCGTCGGCACGGTCGCGCAGAACGTGAAGCAGTTTTGCGAGCGGATGGAAGCGGTGAACGGCACCGTAGAGCAGGTGAAAACGCCCTCAGAGATCCCCGGAGCAATTGCAAACTATCTGCGTCTGCATAACTTGCCGCAAAAGATCCGGCGCGGGTCGGATCCCGCTCTGGAAAAGTTGCCTTGGGGAAAGGCGCGCACGTTGGAAGTTGGCGTGGGCATTGCGCGCAAGACCGATGAAGTGTCCGTGTCGAGAGCCTTTGCCGCGGTGGCTGAGAGCGGCACGCTGGTGATGACGTCTGGATCCGACAATCCCACCTCGCTGAACTTCCTTCCTGAAAACCACATAGTGGTCGTGGAATCGGGGCGCATCGCAGGCTCCTATGAAGATGCCTGGGACGTGGTGCGCGCGGTCTATGGCGACGGGGAAATGCCGCGCACGGTCAACCTGATCTCCGGCCCGTCGCGAACGGGAGATATTGAGCAGAAGATCGAGTTGGGTGCACATGGACCCAGGCGCTTGCACGTGATTGTGCTGAACAGGCCAAACAGCGCCAAGTAGGCCCGCCCATGCCGCTTCAGAACAGAGTCAACCCGTGGGGCGAGATTGTCGCCGATCCGGCACGCGGTTTGCTTTTTGGAAATCGGGGCGGGCGCATTCATGGGCCCGGCCAACGGCTGACGAAACGCAGATGGGCAAGCCGGGCGTGGATTTGCTGTGTCTTGTCATTCAAAAACCGGCAGCGCCAGCTCATGGCCCCCAACAGCTACACGGAGCTGTTCTTTCTGGACGAAGTGACCGCACTGGCAGCCGGGCATCGGCCTTGTTTTGAGTGCCGGCGCCAGGATGCGTTGACGTTCTTGAACGCCTATGCCGAGGCGCGCCAGCTGGAGACGCGCCCCTCTGCGCCCGAGTTTGACAAGGTGCTCCACGCCCACCGGCTTGACGGCAAGGCTAAGCGCTTGGTGGAGCGCCCGATGGCCAGTCTGCCGAGCGGGACGATGATCGAATGGCGGGATGCGGCCTGGTCCGTGCATGGACAATCGCTGCTCAAATGGTCTTTTGCAGGGTACACAGAAAAGTGCGCGCACGCGCCGCGCGGGACTGTTCGGGTGATCACACCTTTGCCCATGGTCGAAACGCTGCGCTTGGGCTATAACCCGCTCTTCCATCCCAGTGCGGACAAATATGTCCGTGCCTAATCTGAATGAGGCAGTCCCAAAATGAAATTGTTGCGGTATGGCCCGAAAGGCCGTGAGAAACCTGGTATGTTGGATGATGACGGCAAGATCCGTGATCTTTCTGGCAAGATCGATGACATCACTCCAGCCGTTCTTGATAAGAAGCTCGCCCAGCTCAAGAAAATCAGACCAGGCTCGCTGCCGCTCGTGAAGGGCCGCCCGCGCATTGGCTCGCCGGTTACCGGCTTTCAGAAGTTCCTGTGCATCGGCCTGAACTATGAAGACCACGCCAAGGAAGCCGGCATGCCGATCCCGAGCGAGCCGATCCTGTTCTCCAAAACCATGAACGCTCTGGCCGGACCTAATGACAATGTGGTGCGTCCAAAGGGTTCTAAGAAAATGGACTGGGAAGTGGAACTGGGCATCGTGATTGGCAAGCGTGCCAAGTATGTGTCCAAGAAGGATGCGCTGTCTTATGTGGCCGGATATTGCGTCGTGAACGATGTCTCCGAGCGCGAATTCCAATTGGAACGTGGTGGACAATGGATCAAAGGCAAGGCCATTGATGGCTTCGGCCCTGTAGGGCCCTGGCTGGTCACCACCGACGAAATCCCCAACCCCCAGAAGCTTGACATCTGGCTGGAGATTGATGGGGAGCGCCAGCAGGATGGCAACACCAAGACCATGATTTTCTCAGCCGCTCACATTGTGTCTTACCTCTCCAAGTTCATGACCCTTGAGCCGGGTGACCTGATTGCCACCGGGACGCCTCCCGGCGTGGGCGCAGGCCAAAAGCCGCCGCGCTTCTTGAAGAACGGCGAGGTGATGACCGTGGGCATTGAAGGTCTCGGTCAGCAGAAGCAAAAGGTGGTCAAAGAATAGGGCCGCCAAACCCGTTGAACATGTTTCCCGGCGCCCGCAAAAGCGGGGCCGGGCTGGCGCCACGATTTATCCCATTGACGTCGCGCCCTGCATCGTTAGAGAACTTCGGTGAAGTTTAGTATTCATCAGACCGGAGCCATGACTGGCCATGTGGGCGCGTACCCAGCTTAAAATTGATTGGCCCGACCTTGCCGCTGGCGCGGGCGCTTGCCTTTTTGCAGGCCGTGCCGACGCCAACCGTGCGCAGCTGGAGAGCTATTGGTCCAGCAAGGCCGACTGCATAACGGCCTATTCGGTGCGCAGCGGTTTTGACCTCCTCCTCCAAGCGCTCAAGCTTGAAGAGGGTGATGAGGTCATTTTTTCCGCGCTCAACGTGAAGGGCATGATCAACATCGCGCGCCGTGAAGGGTATACGCCCGTGCCGGTGGATCTGGATGTGGCGCACATGGCACCCTCCGTGGAGCGCTTGAAGCGGGCCATCACCAATCGCTCGCGTGTGCTGGTGGTGGCGCATCTGTTCGGCACGCATATTGATCTCGATCCGATATTTGAAGTGGCTCGCGCCCACAACCTGTTCATCGTGGAGGACTGCGCACAAGCCTTTGACGGCAAGGCATATGGTGGCCATCAGGGTGCGGATGTCTCGATGTTTTCCTTTGGGCCGCTTAAGACCTCGACCGCTTTGGGCGGGGCGCTTATCCGCGTGCATGATGATGCCTTGCGCGCGCGGATGCGCGATCTTCAGGCCGAATACCCGGCGCAGACCAACCGCGACCAATTGGTGCGGGTCCTGAAGTTTGCCGCTTTGAAGACCCTTACATCGCGCACCGTGCTGCAGCTTATCTACCGCTTCTTCGCCGCGCGGGGCAAAGACTATGAGACCTCGCTTAGCAATAGCGTGCGTAACGTGGCGAAACTGGGTTCGGCAAAGCGCTTGCGGTTCCGCCCTTCTGAGGGGCTTTTGGCGCTAATGGCCCGCCGCATTTCGGGCTTTAAGCCAGGCGATCTGTCATTGAGGGCAGAAAAAGGAAGACGCTTGCGCGATTTGATCGGTGATGCTGTCGTCCTTCCCGGCCAGGCCAGTGATCACCACGACTACTGGGTGTTCCCTATGTTGGTGGACAAGCCGGATGAGTTTGTGAGGCGCTTAAAGGCCGCCGGCTTCGACAGCTCCGATTTGCCGCGCTCCCAGGCCGTGGCGGCGCCCGAAGGCCGCGAAGATCTCGCCCCCACCATCGCCGCTCAAGCCTTGCAGGATATGATCGTGGTGCCCTGTTACCCGGGGATGTCGGACGCGGAGCTGGAGCGTGAGGCCGCTCTCATCAAGGACATCGCCCGCGACGTCGGGACCGAGCGCACCCGTCAATATGCCAGTGTAAAGCCTGAGTAATCAATTCAGGGCTTGCCCATTCGGGTAAACTGGGCTTTCATGTATCTCAGACTTTCGAGTTGGGGCTAGAGACGAACCCACGGCTAAACCTGTCCGTGTGGTTTGCTGGTAAGTATAATTAGCGTAGTAGGGGCGCAGTACAATGTCTAAGCTGTTTAAATTTTCCGGTTTCTTGGCCGCACTATTGGTGCTGTTCGGTTTGGAAGGAGCGCTTGTTCCGGCTCAAGCCAGCAAGATTGTTGCAAAGATCGACATTTCCAGTCAGCGCATGCATGTCTACAAGAACGGTCGCAAGCTTTACAGCTGGCGCGTATCCACGGGCCGTGGCCGTTACCGCACGCCGACCGGCTCGTACCGGCCGACGATCATGAAGCGCATGCACTATTCGAGCAAATACAACAACTCGCCGATGCCGTATTCGATCTTCTTCCGTGGCGGGTATGCCGTGCACGGCACGAACCAGATCCGGCGGCTGGGCCGTCCGGCCTCGCATGGCTGTGTGCGCCTGCATCCCAAACATGCGGCCACGTTGTTCCATCTGGTTCGCCGCAATGGCCGGCGGAACGCACGGATCGTGATCAGGCACTGACGGACAACTGAGATATACTGGTCACAGTTCCAGATTTTCCCGTCGTTTGGCGGGAAAATTTGCGTTTTGCCGCTCAAGCCGATTGCACTGTTGGTTCAGGCACCGTAAAAGCAAACTGCCGTTGCATTCGTTGAGTGGGAGGAGTGCCGGTCAGGAGCCGTTTCCTTCGGGCCCTGCCGTTTCACTGGGTACATGAGCGTACAGACTGATTTGATACGCGTGGAAGATCTGCGTGTGGCGTTCATGCTGCACGGCAGTCCGCTTGAAGTTGTGAAAGGCATTAGCTTTCGCATCCGCCCTGGCAGCGTTGTGGCCTTGGTGGGCGAATCCGGCTCGGGTAAATCCGTCACCGCGCAGGCCCTGCTCGGTATCCTGCCTCGGTCAGCTTCAATCACTGGCGGAAAGATCCTCTTTCAGGACCCTGAAGCGGACGGTCAGGTTGTGGACATCGCTGAGCTGCATCGCGACAGCTCGGAAATGCGCGAGTTGCGGGGCGCGCGGATTTCCATGATTTTCCAGGAGCCGATGACGTCCCTGTCACCGCTCCACACGATCGGCAATCAGATCGAAGAAGCCCTGACCTTGCACCGCGATGTGGCGAAGGGCGATGCCCGTAAGGTTACGGAGGAAATGTTGGGCCTGGTGAATTTCCCAGACCCGCAAAAAGCCTACGATATGTACCCGTTTGAGCTCTCAGGTGGATTGCGTCAGCGGGCCATGATCGCCATGGCAATGATCTGCCGGCCGGCGCTTTTGATTGCCGATGAGCCCACCACCGCACTGGACGTGACCGTCCAGGCGCAGGTTCTCCATCAGCTCAAGGAGCTGCAGGAAAAGCTCAATATGGCGATCCTCCTGATCACTCACGACCTGGGGGTGGTCGCCAACATGGCGGACGAAGTGGTGGTGGTGTACCATGGCGAGGTGATGGAGGCAGGCCCCGTGGAGGCCATCTTCGAAAACCCTGCTCATCCGTACCTGAAAGCGCTGCTGCACGCCGTGCCGCATTTCGACATGAAGCCGGGTGAGCGCCTCCAATCCATCCGTGACATCGACTACGAAATTGGTCCCGCCTTTGGCAAGAAAGATGACGCTGAACCGGAGTCAGACGAGCCGCTGTTAAAGATCTCAAACCTTAGAAAGACATTCGTCACCAAGAAAGGCGGGTTCTTCGGTGCCACCGATGAGAACACGCTGGTTGCCGTGGATGACTTCACCCTCGACATCAAGCGCGGTGAATGCCTCGGCTTGGTGGGGGAAAGTGGCTGCGGCAAAACCACCGTCTCAAAAATGATCATGCGTGCGGTCACGCCGGACAGCGGATCAATCGAGTTCAATGGGACCGGTGGCAAAAAGGATGTACTGGGGCTGGAGGGTGCTGCCCTCAAGACGTTCCGGCCGCGCATGCAGATGGTCTTTCAAGACCCGTTTTCCTCTTTGTCGCCGCGCATGACTGTGCTCAACATTCTCCGCGAGCCGTTGGTCATCCATAACATGGGCTCAGAGAAAGAACGTATGGCCAAAGTCACCGAGCTGATGCGTCTTGTGGGCCTGGATCCGCGCTTCCTCAACCGTTACCCACACAGCTTTTCCGGTGGCCAGCGCCAGCGGGTCGGGATTGCACGGGCCTTGGCGCTGAACCCGGACCTGCTCTTGTGCGACGAGCCCGTTTCCGCATTGGATGTTTCGGTGCAGGCGCAAATTCTCAATCTTCTCAAAGACCTGCAATCAGAGCTCGGACTGACCTACCTGTTCATCTCCCACAACCTTGCTGTGGTGGATTACGTGGCGGATCGGATTGCGGTGATGTGTAAGGGGAAGCTTGTGGAGACGGCGCCAAGAGATGTGCTGTTCAAAAACCCGATCCATCCCTACACCCGGGCGCTGCTCAAAGCGGTTCCCTATGCGGATCTCAATCGGCCCTTGGATTTTGTCGCACTTCAAGCTGGCGGGGCTACTAATGTAGACTCCTGGGGCCCAAAATTTGTTGCCACGCCCGATGCACCGGAGCTGACACATTTGGAAATTGATGAAGGCCATAAGGTCTTGGTTCACAAGTCGGTAGATGCAATGGAGTTGAGAACATGAAGCGACTACTCCTCGTCATGGGGCTCTTGCTGGCCGCACTGGTGCCGGCAACCGCCCAGTCATACAAAGAGACGCCAAGCTTTGTGGACGCGGTAGCGTCCGGAACCTTACCGCCGATTGCCAAGCGCTTGCCCGAAGCGCCGCTTGTTGTCGATTTCGAGGCCCTTGGGGCCAAACCCGGCAAGAGTGGCGGGACCATTCGGATGCTGCTGGGCAAGCAAAAAGACATCCGCATGATGACTGTCTACGGCTATGCCCGCCTTGTGGGATATGACAGCAAGCTGGCGCTTAAGCCGGACATTTTGAAGAAAATCGATGTGGAAGACGGGCGGATCTTCACACTGCATCTGCGCCCTGGCCATAAATGGTCCGATGGTCATCCCTTCACTGCAGAGGATTTCCGGTACTTCTGGGAAGATGTGATACAAAATGAAGAACTGGTGCGCGGCGGTATTCCGAGGCTTTTGACCTCTGACGGAGAGCCGCTCAAATTCGAAATCATCGATGAGCACACCGTGCGCTACACGTTCAAGGATCCGAACCCGAATTTCGTACCCGCTCTGGCGGGCGCCCGGCCGTTCTATCTCTACATGCCGGCTCACTACATGAGGAAGTTCCACGCCAAGTACCGCCCTGCGGGCGAATTGAAGCAGGAGGTGGAAAAGCACAAGCAGCGCAACTGGGCCGCACTGCACCGCCGCCTGGGCCGCCAGTATCGCCCGGAGAACCCGGATCTGCCCACACTGCAACCTTGGCGCAACAGCACAAAACCCCCGGCAGAGCGCTTTGTATTCGAGCGCAACCCGTACTATCACCGGGTGGATCCTGAAGGTCAGCAACTGCCGTATATCGACACAATCGAAGTAGGGCTGGGCTCCACCGGCCTCGTGCCCACCAAGGCCGGCGCCGGGGAAACCGATCTGCAAGGCCGCTATATCCGCTTCGACAACTTCACCTTCTTGAAGGCGGCCACCAAGCGCCATCCTATCAATGTGAGGCTGTGGGAGACGGCGAAAGGGGCGCAAATCGCCTTGTTCCCGAACTTGAACGCGGGCGATGAGGTGTGGCGCAAGTTGTTCCGCGACGTGCGTGTCCGCCGGGCACTGTCGCTTGCCATTGATCGCGACGAGATCAATCAGGCGGTCTACTATGGCCTGGCCCGCCCCAGTGCAAACACGGTCTTGCCGACCAGTCCTCTCTACAAGGAAGAGTATCAGAACGCCTGGGTGTCCTTTGATATCGCTCAAGCCAACAAGCTCCTGGACGAAGCAGGGCTGGACAAGCGCAATCCGGGGGGGATCCGCCTTCTGCCGGACGGCAGAGTTATGCAAATCGTGGTGGAGACAGCAGGTGAGAGCACTGAAGAGACCGACGTGCTCGAACTGATCCGGGACAACTGGAAAGAGGTCGGCGTGGAGCTCTTCGTGCGCCCCACGCAACGCGACATCTTCCGTCGCCGGGTGCTCTCCGGTGACACCATCATGGGCGTGTTCCAAGGGCTCGACAATGCAATTCCGACGCCGGAAATGAAGCCGGATGAGCTTGCCCCGACCACCCAGGAGCATTTCCAATGGCCCACCTGGGGACAGTTCTATGAAACCCAGGGCAATGCCGGCACGAAGGTCGATATGCCCGAAGCGCAAAAGCTCGTGGAGCTCTATCAAAGCTGGCTCAAATCCGCCACTTCGGAGGAGCGCACCGGTATCTGGCACCAGATGCTGAAAATCTACACCGACCAGGTCTTTTCCATCGGCGTGATCAACGGAACCCTGCAGCCGCTTGTGGTGGCGAACAAGCTTCAGAACGTGCCTGAGAAGGGGATCTGGAACTATGATCCAGGAGCCTATTTCGGGATCTACAAAATGGACACGTTCTGGATCGACCCGAACGCTGGAGGCAACTAAGCCATGTTTGCCTATATCATCAGGCGTGTCTTGATAATGATCCCGACTTTGCTGATCATCTCAGCATTGATCTTCTTCATTATCGAACTCCCGCCGGGTGATTATCTGGAGACCTACATCGCCGAGCTGAAACAGCAGGGCGAGAAGGTGGACGAAACCCAGATAGCGTTTCTGCGTGAGGAATATGGCTTCGACAAGCCTGTGGTGCTGCGCTATTTCCACTGGCTCGGCGGCATGTTGGTGGGCGATTTCGGCTATTCGTTCGAGTACCAGTTGCCGGTAACCGATGTGGTGGGCGAGCGCCTTTGGCTGACCATCCTCTTGTCGTTCGTCACGATCATCTTCACCTGGATCGTGGCTTTCCCCATCGGCATTTACTCCGCCACCCACCAGTACAGCTGGAGCGATTACGGGCTGACTTTTGTCGGGCTCTTAGGGCTCGCCATCCCCAATTTTCTATTGGCGTTGGTGATGCTCTACTTGGCGAACATATGGTTCGGCACCTCGGTCGGGCACCTCATGGATCCGGAATATCTCGACAAGCCCATGAGCTGGGACAAGTTCAAGTCGATCATGGAGCACCTCTGGATCCCTGTGGTGGTGATCGGCACGTCGGGCACCGCCGCAATGATCCGCCGCCTGCGCGCCAACCTTTTGGACGAGCTGCAGAAGCAGTACGTGGTCACGGCCAAGGCCAAGGGTTTAAGGCCCTTCAAGGCGCTCGTAAAATATCCACTGCGCATGTCGTTGAACTTCTTCATCTCAGACATTGGGTCCATTCTTCCGTCGATCATCTCCGGCGCTGAGATCGTGGCGGTGGTCTTGTCGCTGGAGACAACAGGCCCGCTGCTTTTGAGCGCTCTGGCCAGCCAGGACATGTATCTGGCCGGTTCGTTCCTGATGTTCCTGGCCACGCTCACAGTGATTGGCGTTCTGGTGTCTGACATCGCGCTGGCCATTCTTGATCCGCGCATACGTCTGGCTGGAGGCGCCACAAAATGAGTAATGGCCGTCCAGAAAGCCCGCTGCCTGCGCCGGGCGCAGAAATGCCTCATTATGTTTCGGACAAACCGTTCGATCCGCGTTCGGTGGAGCGCCTGACCCCGGCTCAGGAAAAGGTCTACCTGGCCTCTCAGACCAAGCTGATGTGGTGGAAGTTCAAACAGCACAAGGTGGCTGTGGCTTCGGGCATCTTTCTGCTTCTCCTGTATATCAGTACGCTGTTCAGCGAAGTGCTGGCGCCATACAACCTGCACACCCGCCATTCGGACCGGATCTTCTCTGCGCCTCAGGCAGTGCATCTGTTCCATGAAGGCAGTTTCGTGGGGCCCTTCGTCTACGGGGCCAACTACAAGCTGAACATGGAAACGCTCAAGCGGGAGTACACCGAAAACAAATCGGACGTGAAAAAGATCCGCTTCTTCTGCTCCGGCGACAAGTACATGTTCTGGGGACTGTTTGAGGGGGATTTCCACATCGTTTGCCCGCCGAAAGACGGCACGCTCTTCCTCTTGGGTACAGACCGACTGGGCCGGGATATGCTGTCACGCATCATCTATGGGGCGCGGATTTCGCTGACCATTGGTCTGCTTGGGGTCACCATAAGCTTCGTTCTGGGCATCGTGATCGGCGGCCTTGCCGGCTATTATGGCGGCCTCTTCGACATGATCGTTCAGCGCATGATCGAAGTGCTCCAATCGCTCCCCGCCATCCCCTTGTGGATGGCGCTTGCGGCCATCATGCCGTCGACCTGGGGACCGTTGATTGTCTATTTCGGCATTACGATAATTTTAGGCATATTAGACTGGACCGGGCTGGCGAGGGCCGTGCGCTCCAAGCTGTTGGCCTTGCGTGAGGAAGACTATGTGGTGGCCGCGCAATTGATGGGTGCAAACCCCAAACGCATCATCGGACGCCATCTGGTGCCGGGCTTTATGAGCCACCTGATCGCCTCCGCAACGATCACCATCCCCACCATGGTGTTGGGCGAGACCGCCCTTAGCTTCTTGGGTTTGGGCCTGAGGCCGCCGATCACAAGTTGGGGCGTTCTGCTGAAAGAAGCGCAGAACATCAATGTGGTGGCGCTTTATCCTTGGCTTTTGCTGCCTGTGGTGCCGGTGATCCTGGTTATTTTGGCCTTCAATTTCTTTGGAGATGGTCTGCGCGATGCGGCAGATCCTTACAAATAACGTTGGAACACATTTTGGCCATGGCCGCTCTGCCATGGTTGCTGCTGTTCCCTGCGGGCCCCATATATGGCATAAGACGAGCGGGCGGCTGACAAGAGGCAAATTGCTACATTGGCGATTGCAGAAAGGTGACCGATGAAACGGCTCGAGCACGCGCGCGTCCTGATGTATAGCCACGACACTTTTGGCTTGGGCCATCTGCGCCGCTGCCGCACCATTGCGCATGCTCTGGTGGAGCAGTTCAAAGGCTTGAACGTCCTGATCATTTCCGGCTCACCCATTGCCGGGGCGTTTGATTTCAAAGCACGGGTGGACTTCGTGAAGATCCCCAGTGTGATCAAGCTGCACAACGGACAGTACACATCTCTCGATGAGCACATTGATCTGGAGGAAACTCTGGAGATGCGCCGGTCGATCATCCGCCACACGGCGGAACACTTCAATCCTGACATGTTCATCGTGGACAAAGAACCGCTCGGTCTGCATGGCGAGATTGAGGACACGCTGAGATATCTCAAGGACCAGGACTGCACGCTCGTGGTGGGTCTGAGGGATGTGATGGACGCCCCGCACCTGTTGAAGAAAGAGTGGAAGCGCCGCGGCATTCTGCCAAAGCTCGACGAGCTTTATGATGATATCTGGGTCTACGGTCCGCCGGGGTTTTGGAACCCGTTGAGCGGCCTCAAAACCTCCAAGGCGCTTAATCAGCGCATCACCTACACCGGTTACCTGGAGCGCCATCAACCTGCTGAAACCAAAGGTGCCATCAACGCCGTTGCCGGTGACTATGTTCTCGTCACCACCGGAGGCGGGGGAGACGGCTCGGATGTGGTGAACAATGTGCTGGCCGCCTACGAACACGCCGAGGCAAACAAGAGCTACAATCTGCATCCGGCGGTGATCATTCTCGGCCCGTTTATGCCCACGCAAGAACGCGAGGCCATTTTGCGACGCGCGGAGGGCAAGCCTAAAATCCAGCTTATGGACTTCGACAACCGGATTGAAACCCTCATTACAGATGCCAAGGGTTTGATCGGGATGGGTGGCTACAACACCTTCTGTGAGATATTATCGTTCGACAAGCGCGCCATTGTGGTGCCCCGTACCGAACCACGCCAGGAACAGTTGATCAGGGCCCGCCGGGCTGATGAGCTGGGCGTGATCAAGATGATGGTGCCAGAGTTGGCCTCGGACCCGCAAAAGATGGCTGATGCAATAGAAGCCTTGCCCAAGCGCCGAAGACCGTCTGAGGCAGGTTGTTGGCTGCCGCTTGATGGATTGACGAAGATTGGCGAGATCGTAGAAGCTCACCTGGCAAGGCCCGCGCGCCCCGAGCTGAGAGTGATTGCCGGCGGCGGATGAGGGATCCCATGAAAAGGGCAGTAGCATTTGTTCTAAAGGGCTACCCCAGACTGTCTGAAACGTTCATCGCGCAAGAGATTCGCGGGCTCGAACTGCAGGGCATGGACATTCGCATTATCTCACTGCGCCAGCCCTATGATCCAGATACGCATCCCATCCATGCGGAGATTGTGGCGCCCGTTTCTTACTTGCCGGAGTATCTGCACGATGCGCCTTTGCGGGTTTTGGCGAGCTGGTGGAAGGTGCGCCGCCGGCCCGGATATAAAGCTGCGTTCAAATGCTGGCTGAAAGATCTTAAACGCGATGTTAGCCGCAACCGTTTCAGGCGGTTCGGGCAAGCCTTGGTGATGGCGGCCGAGCTCCCTCAAGATGTGGGCTGGCTGCACGCGCACTTCATCCACACGCCCGCCTCGGTCACCCGTTATACGTCTCTCATGACAGGCCTGCCATGGACCTGCTCGGCTCATGCCAAGGACATTTGGACCTCGCCAGACTGGGAGCTGACGGAGAAGTTGAACAGCACCGGCTGGGTCAGTGTGTGCACCCGCTATGGGGCCGATCATCTGCGCTCCCTAAGTGCGGAGCCGGACAAGGTGAAGTTGATCTATCATGGGATCGACCTGAAGCGCTTTGCCGGCCCTCCCAAGCGCGACGGTCGTCCTGATGGGGCACAGGACGGTGCGCCGGTGGGACTTATCACAGTGGGCCGTGCGGTCCAGAAAAAGGGTATCGACACTTTGTTGGACGCTCTGGCGTTACTGCCGCCTGAGCTGAACTGGCGCTGGAGCCATATTGGCGGCGGCGAGCTTCTGCCCAAGCTGAAAGCCCAGGCAGAAGCCTTAAAGCTGACCGACCGCATAGAATGGTTGGGCGCCCTGGCGCAGACCGAAGTGATTGAGCGCTACCGGTCATCAGACCTTTTCATTCTGCCCTGCCGGATTGCGCCAAATGGAGACAGAGATGGCTTGCCCAATGTCTTGGTGGAAGCCCAAAGCCAAGGGCTGAGTTGTCTCTCAACACCGGTCTCCGGCGTGCCGGAGCTGGTGAGAGACGGAGAGAACGGCATCTTGGTGCCCCCGGACGATCCCAAGGCATTGGCCAGTGCTCTGGAAAAACTCATCCGCACTCCCGCGTTGAGAGAACAGCTTGGCGAAGCAGGAAAGGCGCGCGTGCGTGCAGAGTTTAGCTATGAGGGTGGTATCGACCAGCTGATGCAGCTGTTTGAGGGAGAGCCAGCTGACCCGACGGGCGCCGAGCGCGCTGAGCCCTTGCGGGGCGCCGCCTGATTGATGTCACACAAAGTTCTGTTCTATGTGCAGCACCTGCTTGGGATCGGGCATGTTGTGCGCTCGTCGCGAATTGCGCGGGCCCTGGTGAGGGCAGGCTTTTCGGTGACCATCGCTTATGGCGGGAAGCCGCTTGAAGGTATCGACTGGGGCGGCGCCAGATGCGTTCAGCTGCCGGCGGTGTCGTCCGGCGTGGCCGGTTTTGGCAGCCTTGTGGACAGCGAAGGAAACCCGGTCACCGACGCTTTGAAGGCGGAGCGCAAGGCAGAGCTGCTCAACCTGTTCGCCGCGAACGAACCGGACATCCTGTTGATTGAGGCTTATCCGTTTGCCCGCCGGATTATGCGGTTCGAGCTGGTGCCTCTGCTCGATGCGTCGCGGAACGCCCGGCGGCGCCCCTTGGTTGCGGCCTCCATCCGTGACATCCTGCAAGAAGGCCGCAAAGCGAAGCGGATCAGCGAAACCCGCCGGCTGGTGGAGGAGTACTTCGACGCCGTCCTGGTACACGGTTCTGAGGCTTTCGCGCCGCTGAGTTTGAGCTTTCCAGAGGCCGGCCTGATCAGCGCCAAGCTCCACTATACCGGCTGGGTCGGGCCTGAGCGCGGGCACACGGAGGCCGGTGAAGCGTTCGACGTGATCGTGTCTGCAGGCGGCGGAGCCGTCGGGGACGAGCTCTTTGAAGCTGCTCTGGGCGCGCGCATGGACCCTAACTTTGCCTCCGGCAAGTGGCTCGTTCTGACCGGACCGAACTTATCGGAAAAGACGTTTCGCGCATTAAGCGGTCGGCTGCCTGCGTTCGTGACCCTGGAACGGTTCAGAGCCGATTTACCGGCCCTGATGAAGCTGGCGCAGGTTTCCGTCTCCCAGGCGGGCTATAACACCGTGGCCGACCTGCAAAGCGCGGGCTGCCGTGCCGTGCTGGTGCCCTATTCCACAGATGGGGAGACCGAGCAAACCCGGCGCGCCGAAATTCTCGCCAAGCAAAAAAGAGCTGTGGTCGTGCATCAGCGCGACCTTTCGGCAGCAACGCTATCGCGGGCCATGTCAGAAGCTCTGGCGCTCCCGGCCCCTGAACCTGCAGGCGACTTGAACGGCGCTGAGCGGTCCGCCCGAATTCTGCGCGCCTTACTGTCCGAGAAGCTTAGTTCTTAAGGGCATTCGGCGGAAAAAGGCCGCGCTAGCTTATTGTCGGACTTACCCATTTTGTGCAAGGGTAAGCAGCCGAGGTATGGGGGCTGACCTGAGTTGACGATTTTCTAATGGAATCAAGTCTTTTCAAATACATCTGGCGTTACACGAGGGCGCAGCAGATCTGGATCTTGACGATCATTTTGATCTCCATGGTGCCCTATTTCCTGGCGCTTGATCTGCCCAAACGCATTGTCAATGGCCCGATCCAAGGCCAGGGGTTTGAGGGAGAAGGGGCCACTCAGCCGTTTTTGCAAATTGCGTTCGATGTGCCCTCATGGATATCCTCCGCGGGAACTGTCACTTTGTTCAACGGCTTCGAGCTGGGTCAGCTATCCTTCCTTTTCTGTTTGTGCGCAACCTTCTTGGGTTTTGTCTGCATCAACGGGCTCTTCAAGTTCTACATCAACACGTACAAGGGCCGGCTCGGAGAGCGCATGTTGAGGCGCCTGCGCTACCAGCTGCTTGACCGCATCCTCCGGTTCCCCAACTCCTATTTCAGGCGCATCAAAGCCCCGGAAGCGGCCACGATGATCAAGGATGAAGTGGAACCGTTGGGTGGCTTTATCGGCGACATGCTGGTGCAGCCCGTGTTCCTGGGCGGACAGGCACTTACGGCCATGCTGTTCATCATGGTTCAGGACGTTTGGCTGGGAGCCATCGCCGGCACTATTGTGCTGGTGCAGGCGTTTTTGATTCCGCGCCTGCGCCGCCGGTTGCTGATTTTGGGCAAGCGTCGCCAGCTCACCGCCCGCGCGCTCGCCGGCCGGGTGGGCGAAGTTGTGGACGGCATCAACAACGTGCACACCAACGACACCTCCAACTGGGAAAGAGCAGACCTTGCCAGTCGTCTCGGCACCATCTTTGCCATCCGTTACGAACTGTTTCAGAGGAAGTTCTTCATCAAGTTCCTCAACAACTTCCTGGCTCAGTTGACCCCGTTCATGTTCTACCTGATTGGCGGGTACCTGGTGATCACCGGTGATCTGGACATTGGCCAGCTTGTGGCTGTGATTGCAGCCTACAAGGACCTGCCTGGGCCGGTGGCGGACCTCATCGCCTATGACCAACAGCGTTTGGATGTGCAAATCAAGTACACCCAGGTGATTGAGCAGTTCCAGCCTGACAACATGATGGAGCCTGAGCTGCAGACCCCGCCGGCAGGACCGGTGCCCGCCATCAAGGAGGGCTTCTCTGTCTCCCGGGTCGGCGTTGTGGATGACGCGGGGACGAACTTGCTTGAAAGTGCGACCTTCAAGTTTGGCCCCGATGAACAGGTGGCCGCCGTGGGCACTGTCAACTCAGGCGCTGAGACCATGGCCGATGTGATGGCCAGGATCACAGTGCCCACCTCAGGGTCGATCAGCCTGGAAGGGCAAAACCTGGACGACCATCATGAATCCCTCACTGGCCGGCGCACAGCCTACGTGGGGCCGGACATCTATCTGCCGCAGACCAGCTTCCGCGACGCCTTGTTCTATGGCCTCAAACACCAGCCCGTGCGCGAACGCGCGCCGGAAGAGGTGGATCCCAAAGAGCGTGCCTGGGAGATTGCCGAGGCGGCGCTCGCCGGCAACACCGATCTGGATATCAGAGCAGAGTGGCTCGACTTTGATGCACTGGGCACAGAGGATCCAAACCAGGCCGACGAAGTGGCCAGGAAGCTGTTGGATGTGGTTGAGTTGCGCCAGGACGTGTTCGATCTCGGTCTGAGAGGCCAGGTTGATCCGGAGCAAGACCCAGAGCTGGCAGCCAAGTTTATTGAGGCCCGCAAGGCCTTGCGGCAAAGACTGGAAGACCCTGCGCTCTCAAAGCTCGTGGAGCTGTTTGAACCAAACTCCTACAGCCTCCAGGCATCGGTGGGCGAGAACCTCCTGTTCGGCACCGCGCAAGGCCCGACCTTTGAGCGTGAGAAGCTGGTGGGCAACGCCTATGTGCGCGCCGTTTTGAGCAGGTGTGGTCTGGATCAGGCCTTCTTTAACATGGGGCACAAGATTGCCGAAACGGCCACTGAGCTCTTCAAAGACCTGCCGCCGGACCACCCGTTCTTTGAGCGCTTGAGCTTCATGACCTCCGAGGAGATCCCCGAATATGAAGCCGCTCTTGCCCGGTCGGCCTCCCAGTCGCTGACGGACGCTTCGCCGGCTGATCAAGAGATGTTCCTGCGTCTCCCGTTCGATTATGTGGAGCCGCAGCACCGCTTTGGTCTGCTTGATGATGATATGAAGAACAAGCTCCTTGAAGCACGCAGCGCGTTCCGCGAAGGGCTGCCTGAGGAGCACTCTGACGCCATCGCGTTCTATGATCCGGAAGTCTACAACCCCGCGGCGTCCTTGCAGGACAATATCCTGATGGGCCGTGTTGCCTATGGGGTGGCTGAGGGTCCAGAAAAGGTCCGTGACGTCATTCATGACGTGCTGGATGAGCTTGAGCTGCGCGATGAGGTGTTCCAGGTTGGCCTCAACTTCAACGTGGGCAATGGCGGCAAACGCCTTAACGTGTCTCAGCGCCAGAAACTGTCGCTGGCGCGTGCGTTGGTCAAAAAACCCGATATACTGATTGTGAACCGGGCCCTGACAGCGCTCGACAGCCGCACGCAGCAAAGGATTATCGAGCGTGTGCTGGAGATGGCGGGCGGCGAAAACGGATCAGACCCCTTTGGCGTGTTCTGGGTCTTGCAGGCGCCGCGGTTTGCTGAAGCGTTCAAGCGGGTTCTGGTGTTTGACAAAGGTGCGCTTGCCGAAGACGATACGCCGGCCAATCTGTTGGAGCAGGGCGGCCATTACACAACGCTCGTGTCGAGCGCCTGATTGCGAAGGTAACCATTAGGGAGGAAACCGGACCATGTCCTCACTGTCAGAAGAAGTCGACATGCTGAGACGCGTCCCCCTGTTTGCCCAGATTGAACCGTCAAAGCTGAAGCTCCTGGCGTTCACCTCTGAGCGCCTGGCCTTTGATGAGAACCAGGAAGTGTTTCGCCAGGGCGATGAGGGCGATGCCGCCTATGTGATCATGAAAGGGGCGGCAGATGTTGTGGTCAACACGCCCAAAGGAGAAACCGTGGTGGCCGTGTTGGGCGACAACGCGTTCATTGGCGAGATCGCTATTTTGTGTGATGTGCCGCGAACCGCAACCATTCGAGCGAAGTCGGATTTGCAAACCCTTAAAATCAAGAAGGAAGATTTCTTAGGCCTCGTCAAAGAGTTCCCTGATATGGCGGTTGAGGTGATGCGGGAGTTGGCAGCACGCTTGGGCAAGACCACCGCGGAATTGTCCCAGGTGCGCCAACAGCTCGATGCCAAAGGAACTTAAGGCGCCAGGCCCTGCCGCACGGCGCTGCCTCCTATGACCTTTGCCGGCTTCAGCCAGCATCGTTTGCGCCTGATCTCCGGGCTCATCCTGTTTTCGTTCGCGCTGACCCACTTGCTCAATCACGCGGTTGGACTGATTTCCCTCGACGCCATGGAACAGGTGCGCCTCTACCGCGTGGCCATCACGCGTTCAGTGCCCGGCAGCCTTGTTTTGGGATTGGCCTTGGTGGTTCACATCGGACTGGCGCTCTACAAGTTCGCCTCACGCCGGTCGCTTCGCATGACGGCCTGGGAAGGGGTGCAGTTGGTCTTCGGTTTGGCCATTCCCTATTTCCTGTTTCGCCATATGCTGGGCACGCGGTTGCCGCACGAGTTGTTTGGCGTGGAAACGGACTATTCGTTCGTGCTCTTTGGCGTTTGGCCGAAAGAGGCCTGGCGGCTGCTGTTTCTCGTTACGCTCGTCTGGGTTCATGCCTGTATCGGTCTACACTTTTGGCTGCGGCTGAAGCCATGGTACGAGCGCATTGTTTGGCCGTTGTTTGGCGTGGCGGTTCTCATCCCTGTTCTTGCCTATGCCGGATACACCGTGGCGGGCCGCGAGAACGAAGCCACGTACGAATTCGAAAACCCTCTAACGACCGCGCAAGTCGAGCTCATTCTGAAAGCCCTGGACTGGGGCGCCTGGGGTGCGCTGGCAGTGGTTGGCCTGGCGGCTGTGCTGCGGCTCGTCTGGGTGGGGCGGCGGCGCCTTAAACCCCAAATCAGGGTCAGTTACGCAGGCGGCGAGGATGTGGTGACCGAACAAGGTGCCTCGCTGTTGGAGATCAGCCGGAACCACAACATCCCCCATGCCTCCGTGTGCGGCGGGCGGGCCCGGTGCTCAACCTGCCGGGTCAGGGTGCTGGAGGGCCTTGAGAGTTTAGAGGTCCCGTCCGATGAGGAACAACGGGTGCTGGACAGGGTGGGCGCGGCGGCCAATGTACGTCTGGCCTGCCAGATGGTCCCGACAGAGGATATCTCCGTGGCCACTCTGCTGCCAGCCCATCGGGTCAGGACGCGCGATGCCACGGCAAGCGACCGGTACACCTGGGGCGTAGAGCAGGAAGTCACATTGATGTTTGCCGATTTGAGGGGATTCACGGCCCTGTCGGAGAACAAGTACCCCTACGATGTGGTGTTCATTCTCAACCAGTATCTCGGCCAGATGAGCGCAGCGATCGAGGACTCTGACGGTTATGTGGACAAGTTCATCGGCGATGGCATCATGGCCATATTCGGCATGGGCCAGGATGCCTCCAAAGGCGCTGATGCGGCGTTGAGGGCTGCCAAGGCCATGGGGGGCGTCTTGGGTGCGCTGAACAAGAGCCTGACGCATGATCTGCCGGAACCGCTGCGTATCGGTATTGGCATGCACACCGGGTCGGCCATCCTGGGCCGGGTGGGTGTTGCCCAGAGCAACCGTGCAAGCCAGCGCATCACCGCTCTGGGGGACACGGTCAATGCAGCCAGCCGCCTGGAGGGGTCCACCAAACAGTTTGGCGCCGAGCTGGTCGTTTCCGCGACAACCATAGCGGCCGCCAGCATCCCTGCCGGCACGGGGCAAACAGAACGGATCCAGGTGAAGGGTAAGCAGAAAGCTCTGGATGTAACGGTCTACACGCGCGCTGTCAGTGTTCTGCCTGAGTGACGTTACAGGTCCGGATAATGGGTCATGTGCCAGCGCGCGAAGCGCTCAATGCCGTCTTCGATGGACGTCTGGGGGCGAAATCCGGTCAAGGCTTCCAGCGCTTGGGTATCGGCCCAGGTCACCTCAACCTCGCCGGGCTGCATGCCCACCATGTCCAGGCTGGGCTCAACGCCAAAGGCCTCCGCCAACACACGGATGTAGCGCATCAGTTCTTCTGGCTGGCCATTGCCGATGTTGAGGACCCGGTAGGGTGCAACACCGCTGGTGCCGGAGTTCGGCTCAGCCGATTGCCAGCCGGCGTCAGGCGTAGGCGCTTTGTGCATAAGCCGAAAGAGGCTCTCCACGATGTCGCCCACATAGGTGAAGTCGCGCTTCATCCGGCCATGGTTGTGCACGGTGATCGTGCGTCCTGCGCGCATGGCGTCTGCGAACTTGAAGAAGGCCATGTCGGGACGTCCCCATTCTCCGTAGACCGTAAAGAACCGCAGTCCCGTCATGGGCAGATCGAACAAGTGTGAGTAGCTATGAGCGAGGGCCTCGTTGGCTTTCTTCGTAGCGGCATAAAGCGAAAGCGGATGGTCGGTCAGGCCATCCTCGTTTGAAGGGTGCGCCCGGTTTGCCCCATAGACCGAGCTTGAGGAGGCATAGAGCAGGTGGCGTGGCGGCGTCTGGCGGCAGGCTTCCAACAGGTTGGCAAAGCCGGTCAGATTGCTTTGCACATAGGTGTGCGGCGCTTCCAGGCTGTAGCGCACGCCGGGCTGCGCGGCCAGATGATAGACGATTTCAGGCGCACGCTCTTGCACGAGGGCCCAAAGCGCAGGGGCGTCAGTGAGGTCCAGGTTTAGGATCTCCACATCGCAGGCACGCTTCAGCTCCTCTGCGCGGGCCTGTTTCAAGCTCACGTCGTAATAGTGGGAAAAGTTGTCCAGGCAGACAACGTCGTGCCCCTCAACAATGAGCCGGCGCGCCAGATGATAGCCGATAAAGCCGGCCGCTCCGGTCACAAGCGTGCGCATGGCGAAGTCTCCGTCATGGGGTGATCACTTTGCGACCGAGTGAATGATAGGAGAAGGGCAGATCGGCGAACTCAGTCAAGTTGAAGATGTTGCGCAAGTCCACCAGGACGTGGCTGCGCATAAGGCCTGCAACCGTCTTGAGGTCGAGCCCGCGATAGGCATTCCACTCGGTCAAAATCACCAGGCAATCAGCCCCTTCGACCGCATCTAGGGGGTCGTCCGCCCAGTCCAGATCGCTCAGCTCAGCTTCCGCATTCTTGCGGGCCACCGGGTCATGGGCCACGATCTCTGCGCCCCTTTCCTGCAAAGCCGGAATGATCACCAGGGCCGGCGCCTCGCGGATGTCATCGGTGTTCGGCTTAAAGCTGACCCCCAGAACCGCAATTTTCTTGCCCTTCACATCGCCGCCCATGGCATCGCAAATCTTATCGACCATCTTCAATTTGCGGTCTTCATTGATTTTGATGGTGGTTTCGATCGACGTCATGCTGCTGCCATTGGACTGGCCGATGGCCGCCAACGCGCGTGTGTCCTTGGGAAAGCAGGAGCCGCCATAAGCCGGCCCGGGGTGTAGGAAGTAAGGTCCGATGCGCCGGTCTTTTCCGAGCGCTTGTGCCGTTTCGCTCACATTGGCCCCAACCGCTTCACAGAGGTCGGAAAGCTCGTTCATGAAGCTGATACGCATAGCCAGGAAGGCGTTGTTGGCATACTTGATCAGCTCTGAGGTCTCAAAATCGGTCATGATCAGAGGCGCATCGCGCAAAGACAGCGGACGGTAGGCCTGCCGCATCAGCTCCTCAGCACGCTCATCTTCAACACCTACAACGATCTTGTCCGGCCGCATGAAATCTTCAATGGCGGAGCCTTCGCGCAGGAATTCCGGGTTTGACACCATGGCAAAATCCGCATCCGGCCGCGTTTCCTTTATGAGGCCCTCAAGGCGCCGCGCGGTGCCCACCGGCACGGTGGACTTGGTGACAATGACCTTGAAGCCGTCGAGCGCCGCTGCAATTTCCAGGGCCGCAGTCTCCACGAACTTCATGTCCACGGCCCCGCCATAGCGCCGGCCCGGCGTGCCCACGGCAATAAAGATAATATCTGCAGCCTTCACCGCCCCTTCCAGGTCGGAGGAAAAGAAGAGCCTTCCAGCCTTGGTGTTGGTGGCGATGAGGGTGTCTAGTCCCGGTTCGTAAATCGGTACTTCGCCCGCCTTGAGCCGGCTCACCTTCTCTGGATCATGGTCGATGCAATCAACCGAGTGACCGAACTCAGAAAAACACGCTCCGGAGACCAAACCCACATAGCCGGAGCCAATCATGGCAATTCTCATCTAACAGACCTTTTCAACTGTGAAGCAACCGGGCAAAGGTTGCTATAAGGCACAACTCATGGTTTCTCACAATAGCGCGTCACGTTGGTGAACCAGTTGCCACACGCACCGGTTTTGATGCTAGGGTGGCACGTCAGCTGGGAGAGATGGGGCTGATCGTGTACGGGCACTAGGGAGAAGATGGCCAACGACGAATTTTTTGTAAGGTTTTGGGGGGTGAGAGGTTCTCTTCCGACGCCAGGTCCAAACACAGTCGAGTTTGGCGGAAATACACCATGTGTTGAGATTCGCTGCGGCGGACGCGTGCTCGTGTTCGACGCGGGCTCTGGTATTCATCCCCTTGGAACGCTTCTGAAGCAAGAGGGTATCACCCGCCTGGATCTGTTCTTCACCCACACCCACTATGACCATATTGGTGGATTGCCGTTTTTCGCCCCGTTCATGTCCGACGAGGTTCAGATCGATATTTGGTCCGGCCACTCAGATGATGACGACGCCACCACCAAATCCGTTGTCAAAAAGTTCATGTCTCCGCCGTTCTTTCCGGTGCCGCCGGAGATCTTTAAGGCCAGAGTGGGATATCACGATTTTCTGCCCGGCAATCAATTTGATTTGCCTGGAGGCGTTACCATCAAGACGATAGCTTTGAACCATCCTGGCGGCGCCATGGGCTATCGGGTCGAGTATGGCGGAAAGTCTATATGCTACGTCACTGATACCGAGCATGTGCCTGGCAAGCCGGATCAGAACATTTTGAAGCTAATCCAGGACGCGGATGTAGTGATCTATGATGCCACCTATTGCGATAGCGTGTTTGAGCAATTTGTGGGCTTCGGCCATTCCACCTGGCAGGAGGGTATCCGCCTGTGCGAGGCCGCCAATGCGGGCCAGTATTGCATTTTCCACCACCGCCCCTCGCATGATGACGAAACCCTGCGATCCGTTGAGCGCCAGGCCCAGGCCATCTATCCAAACTCCGTTGTGGTCCGTGAAGGAATGCGGATCGACCCATGACTGACCTGCAACAGCGCGAGCGCGCGCCCGGCGATGACTTGCGCGCCATCGTCCGGACCGCGGTGCCATGGGAAAGTCATCGAAACCTGCCACAGCGTATCGTCCGCTCCATCGAGCGTCAGGACCATGCCAGCGAAGTGTTGGCCAAGCTGATCCAGCTGGCCGTGGTTTCCATCATGGCGGTGCTTTATCTCGCCTCTCCAAAGACGGACGCAGGCACCGCCTTCTCCCCTGTGCCCTATGCGCTTTCGATCTACATCATTTTGAATCTGATTGGCTTGTTCTGGGCCCTGCGCTGGGGGCTGAACGACTGGGCGGTTTACGGCTCCATACTGATAGACATGACCCTGCTGATGGTTCTGATTTGGAGCTTTCACATCCAGTATGAGCAGCCTGCGTCTTTCTATCTGAAAGCGCCAACGATCCTGTACGCCTTCATCTTCATTGCCATCCGGGCCATGCGCTTTCAGGCGCGGTTTGTGGTGGCGGCAGGTGTTTTGGCCTCCTTAGGCTGGATGGCCATGGTGATTTACGTGATCAGCATCGATCCGGAAAACACCATGATCACGCGGGATTATGTGGAGTACCTCACCAGCAACTCAATCCTCATCGGGGCGGAACTGGACAAGATCATCACCATCTTGCTGGTCACCGCCATTTTAGCCTTGGCCCTGCGGCGCGGTTATGCCTTGCTGGTCGGCGCGGTGCGCGATCAGCAGGCGGCTCAGGAACTCTCCCGCTTCTTTGACGCCTCCGTCGCCTCTCAGATTACAACAGCAGATCAGTCCATCTCGGCAGGCGAGGGTGCCACCCTGGAGGCCGCTGTCCTTAATATCGATATTCGTGGCTTCACCACCATGGCCGCCAGCATGCCGGCCAACGAGGTCATGGGCATCCTCACCGCGTACCAAAAGCAAATCGTGCCCATCATCCAGGCCAATGGCGGGACCATCGACAAGTTCTTAGGCGACGGGATCATGGCCACCTTCGGCGCTCTGGCGCCAAGCGAAACGTACGCAGCGGATTCGTTGCACGCCGTTGATGAGATCATCGCCAATGTGCTCACCTGGAAAGACATACCCGAACTTGAACGCTTTGATCCCCATGCCATCAATGCGGCCGTTGCCGGCGGCCCGATTTCGGTGGGGGCTGTGGGCGATGAGAAGCGCCTGGAATTCACGGTGATCGGCCCGGCTGTGAATCTGTCCGCCAAGCTTGAGAAACACAACAAGGTGCCGGGCTCAAAAGCCCTGTGCACGGCAGAGTTCCTGGAGACGGCCAGAGCGCAAGGTTACGCACCCGAACGCGAGATTGAGGTCATCAGTTCGCAAGTAGAAGGCACACGCGGCGAGTTTCAGCTTGCGGTGCTGCATCCTTAGGAGCTGAACGCCTCGCCGGGGCCGATCCAACATGCACGGGGATGACTGGTTACGGCCAAACCCACCGCGTCCAGGAACGACCAGGCCGTTTCGTCATGCACCAAGTGATGAGACAAGATGCCGATAAGCTGCTGGTCGGCCTCCAGAGCGTCAACCATTTCTCCAATCAGTTCACCATGAGGCCTGCCGCCCCGGGTGCCGCGCCAGTCGATAATGTCGATATGGCTGTTGCGAACCGCCAGTCTTTCAGGGCCGCCCTGAGCGTGTGCATCGGCGAATGTGGACAGGCCGGAAAATCCCAACGCCGGCAACGCACGCACCACATCGGCTGAAACGCGGTTCCAAGGGGGGACCAAGACGGGAAGAGCACGGTTTGCGGCGATCTCCTCGGTCAGCCGGAGTGCGGACTTGAGCTCAGCGCAGATCTCGTCCAGCGCTCTGTGTGCGCCCAGCTCCTGCTTCTTCTCTGTTTGCGGTGCATGGTTCTTGTGGGCCCAGCCGTGTACCGCGCCAGAAAACTGGGGGAGCGAGGCCATCGCCGCTTGCAGTGTGTCATCGGCGAGCGAGGGCACGAGCGCGATCAGCACCTCGGTCTCCTGATGGGCAGCCCAATCGGCCAGGCGACGCAGCGGCGGCGTATCTCTCACCGCATCATCATCGCGCAACCAGAACTGAACCGGGCCGGCCTGACGGTCCAGCGCCGCTTGAAGGTCTCTCCACGTTGCACTCATGTCAGCCGGTCCAATGCTTCTTTCAGGCGCGCCGAAGCGGTTTCAATGGAGCGCTCTGAGCGCACGAAGGTCAAGGCTGCCCGACCGAACTGGGCACGTTGGCCCTGGTTCTCTATGAGTTCTGAAAGGCCTTTGCGATAGGCCCCTACATCGTTCAGCTGTGTAAGCAGACCGGTCTCGCGGTGACGCACGACGCTCGCAATCCCGCCGGTGTCCTGCGCCACAACGGCCAACCCTGCGGCCTGGGCCTCCAGAAAGGCCATTCCATAAGCCTCCCCAAAGCCCGGCCACACGTAGAGGTCACACGCGGCATATAGGGGCGCGAGAGCCTCAGGGGTCAGCCGACCGTGCCAGGTAAGCCGTTCCTGTGGCAGCGGGGCGAATGCCGCGTTCACCTGAGGGCGGGCGTCGCCGTCGCCCACAATGTCGAGGCTCCAGCTTAGATCTTTCATGCCCCTAAGGGCTTCAGCCAGCATCCGATAGCTGTCGAGCTTCACATCCTGGCGCATCATCGCCACCGTGAGGAGGCGGACCGTCCGATCGGCGCCGGTTTCCCAGACGGTGCGTTCAGGGATGCCCTGCACATCCAGAAAGGGCGGCAGATGACAGACCTTGCCTTCGCTGTGGACGAGGCTCACGAGGCCCTCACGGTCGGTTTGCGTGAAGTAGAAGTTCAGATCCGCGCGCTCCAACGCCTTCTGATTGCATTGATGCGCCCGGGCCCAGGGTCCGCTGGCACGTTTGTTTGCGTGCGAGGCTTCTGCCGTTACGTACGGAACCCCCAGCGCGTCGGCGATATGAGGCCCGATCAGGTCGGGGGACTTGTAGTAGGGGTGATAGGTGAACCAGATGTCTGGGGTCCGAAGGATGCCGGACCTATAGGCATCGAGCAGCCTATCCACTTCCGCCCGCGCAGCTGATTGCAGCGCTTCAAGCCCACAATCACCCTTTGGCAGATACCCCCGCAAGCTGGACGCCGGTTGCGGATCATATCCGGCCACCGCCAACGCCGCCACCAGAAGCCGCGCCATCTGACGGTCACCGGACGGCACCGGATGATCAGGAGACTTGAGAGGGGCGTAGAAGGCGATGGTCATATCCGATGGACTCTGGCACGGTTGAGAACAAGCTCTCCTTAGGGAAACTCAATTTGCCTGGCGGCGAAGTGTTTTCGTTGCCTTTCATAGGGAAATTCGGTTAGTTTCGCACGGGGAAAGGTTGCGAGAGCTCGTTCGGACCGGGGTGCGATGAAGCGGCCATTCGAGAACCTGAGAGAATAATCCCCGCTGGAGAAAGGGCGAACTTATGAAACTGTTGAAGCTGTTCTGTGGAGCAATCATTGCGGCGGTTCTGATGACCGGCGCCGCATCTGCCGAAATGAAGAAGGTCAGAATCGGGACCGAGGGAGCTTACCCTCCCTTCAACTCCTTTGACGCTGACAAGAATCTCATTGGCTTCGATATCGATATCGCAAAGGCGCTTTGCGAAAAAATGAAGGCCGACTGCACCTTCGTGGCCCAGGATTGGGATGGCATCATCCCGGCTCTGCTGGCCAACAAGTACGATGCGATCATCGCTTCCATGTCGATCACGGCGGAGCGCGAAAAGAAGGTGGCCTTCACCAACAAGTATTACAACACCCCGGCTCGCTTCGTGGCCCAGAAAGGCTCTGGCATCACCGACACGAGCCCGCAAGCCTTGAAAGGCAAAGTGATCGGTGCACAGTCTTCGACCACCCATTCCACCTATCTTGAAGACATTTACAAAGGCGTGGAAATCAAACTCTACGGCACCCAGGACGAAGCCAACCTGGATCTCGCCTCAGGGCGCACGGATCTGGTGCTGGCCGATTCGATCGTTCTCCTGGAATGGATGAAAACCAAGGACGGCGCGTGCTGCGAGTTTGTGGGCAAGGACGTGACCTCCGAAAAGCACTTCGGCAAAGGCGCCGGCATTGCCCTGCGCAAGGAAGACGCCGAGCTGAAGGCCGCCATGAACAAGGCGCTGGCCGAGATCATCGCCGACGGAACCTATGAGAAGATCAACAAGAAGTATTTCCCGTTCTCGATCTATTAATGTGTCATGACACATAATGTCTGACAGTGATTGGCGGGCGGTGCTGAGATGGGCCGTCCGCCAATTTTGTTTGAGGGGTTAGAGCGATAAGGCTATGGAAGAGCTGATCGGCCTCCTGGCGTGGGGAAAAGAGGGATGGGGCGATGAACTGGCCACCGGGGCCTGGCTGACCATTCGTCTGGCGCTGGCCACGCTTCCGTTTGGGCTGTTTTTGGGCTTTCTCCTCGCTCTTGCCCGGCGTTCTGACGAGCCGGAGCTTGTGGCCGCTGCCAATGTGTTCGTCACCGTGTTCCGGGGCCTGCCGGAACTGCTCACCATCTTAATCATCTATATTGGGCTGGACCTGCTCATCAATGAGGTGGTCCAAACGTTCTCAGGCGAGCGCTGGGAGCTCAGCAAGTTCGTCTCCGGCATGGTGGCGCTCGGCATCGTCAATGCCTCGTTCTCCAGCGAGGTGATCATGGGCGCCCTGAAGGCCATTCCGGCCGGCCAGGTCGAGGCCGCCCGCGCCATGGGTCTCAGCCGGTTTTACACCTGGCTCTTTGTGGTCCTTCCCCAGCTCATCCGCCATGCCTTGCCGGGACTTGGCAATCTCTGGCTCCTGCTGTTGAAGGAAACGGCGCTGATTTCGGTCATTGCGCTCGACGATCTGATGCGCCAGACCAACATCGTGGTGGGTGCCACCAAGGAGCCGTTCTTCTTCTACGCGGTGACCTGCTTCATCTACCTGTTCTTCGCACTGGCCTCCTCCGTTGTTCTTGGGGGTGCAGAGCGCTGGGCCAACCGCGGTCAGGAGCGCTAGGTCCATGAGCACGGTAGAGATCACCGCAGCTGAAAAACCCACAGTCTCTTCCAGCAGAGCGTGGACCACCGGGCGCATTGTGGGTATCGGCGTGCTCGCGCTTTACGCGCTGATCGCTTACTTCCTGATCCGCATGATCGTGGTCAACTACGATCCGGAGTTCGTGGACAGATATCTGCCGCGGATGGTGGGCGGTCTGTGGATCACCGTTCAGCTGTGTACCTCCGCCATTGTCATGGGCGCGATCATCGCCTTCCCCATGGCGCTGGCCCGCACCCACGCCAACCCGGTCATACGCGGCGCCGCCTATGGTTATGTCTACTTTTTCCGCGGCACACCGCTCATCGCCCAGGCCTTTCTGGTCTACTACGGTGCTGGCCAGTTCCGGCCCGTGTTGCAGGACTGGGGGCTGTGGTGGTTTTTCCGCGATGCCTATAACTGCGCGCTCTTCACCTTCACCTTGAACACGGCTGCCTATCAGGCGGAGATCCTGCGCGGTGCCATCGCCAACGTGCACAAGGGCCAATGGGAAGGAGCCCATGCGCTCGGCCTCGGCAAACTGGTCACCTATGTGCGGGTGATCCTGCCCCAGGCTTTCATCACGGCGCTCAGGCCCTTTGGCAATGAGATCATCTTCATGATCAAGGGCTCAGCGGTGGCCTCGATCATCACCGTGTTCGATCTCATGGGCGAGACCAAGCTGGCCTATTCGCGCTCCTACGACTTCCAGGTTTACCTCTGGGCGGCGATTATGTATCTGGCCATGGTCGAAATACTGCGCCGCTGTTGGGACAAGCTGGAGGCGCGGCTCACGCGGCATCTGAAGCGCATCGAAGAGTAGGGCAGGTTGGGATGACCAAGAGTTATGACGCGGTGATCATCGGCGCCGGGATCATTGGCGCGGCAATCGCGCTGGAGCTTGCCCGCAAGGGCTGGAAGACCCTGAACGTGGATATGCTGCCGGCCGCCGGCTACGGCTCCACCTCGGCGTCCTGCGCCATCATCCGCACTCACTATTCAACGCTCGCCGGCTCGGCTTTGGCGTATGAAGGTTATTTTTACTGGAAGAACTGGGCTGAGTGGCTGGCCACGGAAGATGAACGCGGCCTGGCGCTGTTTCACGACAATGGCTGCGCGGTCATGAAGACCAAGGAAAACGGCTACATGGCCAACATCATGGCTAACATGGATGCGCTTGAGATCCCCTACGAGAACTGGGACACGGACACGCTAAAGGTTCGCATGCCCCACTACGACACGAGCCTGTTTGCCCCGGCCAAGCGCCCGGGCGATGAGGGCTTTGGGGAAGCGGATACTGAGGGCGACCTGCAAGGGGCCGTGTTCTTCCCGTGCGCGGGCTATATCAGCGATCCTCAATTGGCCACCCATAACGAGCAGCGCGCAGCAGAAGCCGCCGGTGGGGAATTCCTCTTCAACCGCAAAGTCACCGAGATCACCAAGGACGATGCGGGCAAAGTGGCCGGCATCGTGCTGGACGACGGGACCGCCATTGAGAGCTCTGTAGTGGTCAATGTGGCCGGGCCCCATTCCTTCAAGATCAATGCGATGGCCGGTGCTTTGGACGACATGGAGATCGAGACCAAGGCGCTGAAGCAGGAGGTCGTGCATCTGCCGTGTCCTGTTACGGACTATGACACCAATGGCATCGTCACGTCCGACAGCGATATTGCCTGCTATACCCGGCCTGAGAAGGGAAACTTCATCCTGGTAGGCTCTGAGGATCCTGAATGCGACCCGCGCGAGTTTGTGGACCCGGATGACTATGATGAGAACTTCTCCGAGCAGTGGCAGATTCAGGCCCTGCGCTGCGCCCAGCGGATCCCGGAGCTTGGTATCCCGTCATCCATGAAGGGTGTGGTCAGCCTCTATGATGTGGCCGATGACTGGATCCCGATCTACGATTGCTCTTCGGTGCCGGGCTACTACATGGCCATCGGCTCCAGCGGCAACCAGTTCAAAAACGCCCCCATTGCCGGCGCCATGATGGCCCACCTGATTGCGGAAGTGCAGGCAGGTCATGACCATGACGCTGATCCGGTGCACTTCACCGGTCCTTATACCGGCGTCGACATCGATATCGGCTTTTACTCCCGCAAGCGAAAGATCAACAAGGAAAGCTCGTTCTCTGTG
>JBCDDQ010000001.1:0-50146 GCA_039180225.1 Pseudomonadota bacterium | reverse complement strand
TCGGCGCGCCGGCCAGGGATGTGGCCGAAGAGAAGCTTCTGGAGCTGTGGCACACCAACGACACATTGGAGGTTCGCGAGTCTTTGTTCGTGGCCTTGCGCAGACTTGGCGTGACCCCACCGGCCTCGCCAGAGCACAGGCGCAATCACCACGCCCGGCTCGAACGGGAATGGGCCGACATCTCTCCACAGTCGCCCGCGCGCGTTTGCGCGGTGAGAACAGAACGGCACAAGCGGCAGTTGGAGAAATACAGCACGCTGAACAATTGAGCACGCAGACCCCGCCCGCCCCCCTCTTCGTCATCGCCGCGCAAGCAGGATGACGGTGGTGAGAGCGGGGATGATCGACCTCAGCGTGCCCTTGCGGACGCGAGGGCCCATAGCTCACATCGATCCCTTGGCTGAGAAGGTCCTCGCGTGCGCAAGGACGCCGCTTTAGCCGCCCTCCAGCAAGGCATCGTCGAGCTCGGCGGCCCGTCGGTAGGCCTCCCGGTCGCTGACCTTCGCCCAATACGCCTCAAACTCCGGCCGCGCCTCAATGGTCTTGAATTGTAAACCCCAGCCAATGTGCGAGCCCATATAGATATCCGCCGCCGAGAATGCGGGGCCCGCCACGAAACCCCCGCCGCTCACCGCCTTGATCGCCGTCTCAAACGTTGCCTCGTAGGTTCCATACCCCACCGTCCCCTCCTTATCGCCCGGCACCTCAAACCCGAGAGACCGGTTCAAGACGGCAGCTTCCATGGGTCCCGCAGCGAAGAACAGCCAGCGGTAATACGCCCCTCGCGCGCCCGGTGGCGGGGCAAGGCCGGCCTCCGGAAAGGCGTCGGCCAGATAGGCGCAAATGGCGGCGCATTCGGTGACCAGCTGGTCCCCATGACGGATCGCCGGCACCTTGCCCATGGGATTGATGGCCAGATAGTGCGGTCCCTTGATGCTGGTGCCATACTCCAGCACCTCGGTGTCATAGGCGCAGCCCACCTCCTCCAACATCCACCGCACGATGCGCCCGCGGGACATGGGGTTGGTGAAGAACGTCAGATCGTTTGCCATGGAATGGATCTCCGGTTTGAAAATGGGAAGGACGCCAGGCGCGTGATGCCTGAGCGTTGTGTCAAATTTTGGGGTTTTGAGGGATTGCCCCCGCTTGGGGGCCCAACTGTTGCCAGCGTAGAGGGATAAGGCCATAACAGCGTCACGCTGTCAAGCAAAAAATTCCTAAATTTTGCAATGTATTCATTTTCCGCGTAAAATCATGCACTTACGGTCAACGCGCACGGGCGGGCGTTGCGCCACTTTTTGATGGATATTTTGAATTTTGTACATGCGCCCTCTTTCCGCGCCCTTGCGGACGCGAGGGCCCATAGCTCGTAGCGAGCCCTTGGCTGAGAAGGTCCTCGCGCACGCAAGGACGCCGCCCCAAAACCTCGTCATTCCCGCGAACGCGGGAACCCAGGAGTGGCACGTTCGGAGCCCGGCGGCTCTGGGTCCCCGCGTTCGCGGGGATGACGGCGGAGAGGGCGGGGATGACGGGCGAGAAGGCGGGGCTGACGGGCGAGAAGGCGGGGATGATCGGCCGTACCACCCCACAAAATCGAAAATTCTGCAAAACGAACCCAATTTCGCGTAAACCCTCATGGCACAACGCAAATTCGCGCTATTTGGCCTTGATGGTTGACATCACCCGGCGCTACTTGGCGTTCAGCACCGTCCGGCAGGCTCTGGGCAGGTGCTTCATCTGCACCACGAAGGGCTTGTACACCTTTTTGGGTTTCTTCTTCTTTGCGCCCTTCTTCTTCTTCGGCTTCACCCAAGGTTTGGTGCCCATCCAATAGGCCAGATTGTCGGCGCAATCATCAACACGCGGCGCCGGCTTCTGGTCCTTACAGCCCACAGCCCCGTGCGGACAGCGGATGCGGATGTGAAAGTGGTAGTGGTGGCCATAATAGGCGCGGATCTTGCCCAGCCAGCTGCGGTCCTTGAAGCCCTTGCGCGTGGCCCACTCGCACATCTCCTTCTTGATCGGCGGGTGAACGAAGATGCGCTCCACCTCGTGATAGTTCGCCGTGCGGAACAGAATGCGCGCATGGGCCTCGGTCCAGCGCTTGCGGTTCAGCCGCTTGCGGTCGAGCACCATGGATTTGGCGGAGATCTTCTCGCGTTCATTGTAGGTGAGCTCGCGGTTCGGCATGGGGTTGAGCCAGATATCGGCATCAAGCCCGATTTGGTGAGACCGGTGGCCGCTGGTCATGGGCCCGCCGCGCGGCTGGGAGAGATCGCCCACCAAAAGTCCGTTCCAGCCGTCATGCTGCTTGGCTTCCACCGCCAGGCGCCGCACCAGCGCTACCAGTTTCGGATGACCCCAATGGCGGTTGCGCGACAGGCGCATGGCCTGCCAGGCCGGCCCGGTGGCCTCAAGCTGCTCTGCGCCGGCCAGACAGCCGCGGGTGTAGGAGCCATAGGCATTGGGCCTCAGCCGGGCGGCCTTCTTCTTGGCGCCGAACAGCCGCTTGGCCGCAACGTTCCGGTTCGAAAGGCCTTCGGGCTTGGCCCGGGGCACCACAACTTCCTTGATGAGATCGCCAATGGCATCGCCAGGCGTCTGCGCGCGCGCAAGGTCCGGCGCGCCGAGCACCCCCGTACTCAAGGCCAAAACGCTCACTACCGATCTCAGCGTCAGGGTCTCAAGCAAAGTGCAATTGAACCTTTTTAGTTTTTGCGGAAGGCATCGAGGCTTACCACCTTGGCCTCTTCCTTGGTCTCGTTGGTTTCGTCGGCCTCACCGGTTTCGCTTCCAGCCGCGCCGGTTTCGGTTTCATCAGCGCCGGTTTCGGTTTCATCAGCGTCCGCTTCAGCCTCTGCCGCCGCATCAGCGGGCGCCTCGTCCTTGGCCTCGGTCTCCGGCTTGGTGTCCTGATTGTCCGGCTCTTGGGCCTCCTTGGCCACGATGGCCATTTTCGGGCCCGATGCGCCCTCCGCCCCGTCTTCCTTGGAGGTGTCGTTCTGGTTGGCCTCCTCCATCTCGAACTGCAGACCAAACTGCACGTGCGGATCGAAGAACCCGCGGATCGCGGCAAACGGCACTTCCAGCTTTTCCGGGATATTGTCGAACGAAAGCTCCACGTTGAAACCATCGTCGCGCACCTCAAGGCCCCAGAACTGGTGCTGGAGCACGACGGTCATCTCTTCGGGATATTTGCGTCTCAGGCGGTCTGACAACTTGGAGCCCGGGTGCGTGGTGTCGAAGGCAATGTAGAAATGGTGCTCGCCCGGCAATCCATCCACGCGGACACGTTCCAATGCGGCCCGAACAACGCCTCTGAGCGCCTGCTGGGCCAGCAGATCATACCGCATTTGATCTTCTGGCATTGCCGTCGATTCCTCTGCTTGGTTGAGGAACTAAAATCTAGGCTACGAAAGTAACCGAAACGTTACGCTAGTGTACCATTTCTCCACGCTTCGCAATCTGCATGGCGGGAAAATGGCGGGCTTCTGTTGCCAGGTGCCCGCCGAACCCCGCCTGAGCCTGCTACGGATCAGGGCTTAAATCGAAACAGTCGCACTGCTTACGCAGCGAGACGTGCCTCAGCATAGTTGTCGTTTGCAACTATTAGAATGGCCCGATACGGCGGTACCATGCCGAGCGAAAACTTGCCCTTTACACCCTCGTCGAGCCTGTTTCACCCCCATCAGAAACCGTTTTTCGCCGGTTTATCAGGGATTTGGTGCCACCCATCTGTTGTTCGACGCCGAACAGCTTGTGGTGGAGGTGCCGGGTACTGCCCCCGGGTCCGAATGGTTTATTACGACAGCCATTTATCGCCATAGCCGGTGCGAACACCGGCACTGCTAATATAGGCGCAAAAAGTTGACAAAAAAAGGGGCTCTGCGCTCAGCCAAGCGTGATCTCGCCCTTCAGGAACGTGACGGCCTGGCCTTGAAGGCGCACACGCCCCTCAAGCAGCGTGGCGATGAGGCTGCCGCCGCGCGGGGAAACCTGGCGGGCCCTAAAGCGGGTTTTGCCCAAGCGCTCTGCCCAATAGGGCACCAAGGTGGCGTGGGTGGAGCCGGTCACCGGATCTTCCGGAATGCCGGCGCGCGGGGCGAAATAGCGCGAAACGAAGTCCGTATCCTCTCCCTCAGCGGTGATGCAGAGATCTATGTCGTAAGTCCCGGCCAGGGCGGCGAGGTCGGGGGTGAAGGCCCTCACCTCCGCCTCCGAGCCCAGTTCGACGAACATGTTCTCAAAGTTTTCAAAGACCGCCCTCACCCCATCGGGGAAGAGCGCGGCCACCCATGCAGGTTCCGGGGATAGGATCTCCGGCGCAAAGGCCGGCAGATCCATGCCATAGCCCGCCGCCTCAGGCGTCACGGTCAGTTCCCCGACCTGGGTTTGAAAGCAGAACGGGCCTGTGCCGCCAAGTTCGTGCGCCAGCACATGAGCGGTGGCGAGCGTGGCGTGACCGCAAAAAGCCGCCTCGTGGGTTGGCGTGAACCAGCGCAACTGGTAGCCGCCGTCGATGGCCACAGCATAGGCGGTTTCAGGCAGATTGTTCTCCGCGGCGATGGCCTTCATCAGGTGCTCATCCAGCGCCTCGTCCAGCACCAGAACGGCGGCCGGATTTCCAGCGAACGGTCGGTCGGTGAAGGCATCCACCTGGTACATGGTGAGCGTCTGGGCCATAGCCTCTAGCTTTGCCCTTATGACGCGCCCGGATCAACGGCAAAAAATCGCCCTAATCTTTCGCAACTCTTGAGACTTAACCGGTCGTTTACCGGTTGGGCGACAGAGTATGGGGACGGGGGTGAGGAGGTCAGTATGGATTGGCTTAAGCAATACGGTCCCGCGTCCTGTGGACTGTTCGTGAGTGCCTGGCTCGCTGCGTACGCGGGCTTTAACATGGGTACCAACGCGAAGTTGGAAGCAGAAGGTCAGCAAGCTCAGATCATAACCGGCAGCGCGGTGCAGACCGCGTCCTTCGGCCGGCCGCATTCTGATTAGAGCTCCCGGACAATCAGGCGTCTTAAGGTGTGTTTCAGGCCCCTGGGCCCTGCACGACAGCCTTGGGCGTTGTCTGCCAGGAATGACCTGAGGCGAGGATGCACGTCTTGCCTTGTGTGGTGGTGACCACAATGGTCCAGGTGCCTTCCTCTGAGGCGTAGACCTCCAGGGCGCCTGTGCCTGTGTTGGTGATCCCGACGCCTTTGCGGCTCTCCTGAAATTTCGCGCTCAACCCTTCGATCAGCTTTGCCCGCTGGGCGCAGAAAGGGCCGCCGGCGGCTGCCGGTGTTGAGGCGAAGATCAGGGCGAACAGAACAAGGCACCCTGCTGTCCAGAGCATGCTGTTGGTTATGCGTGCGGCCATGGCGATCTCCTCTGTCTCAAAGCCCTTGTGGCGGGCCCGCAACGGGGAACGAAAGTCGCCTGATGCCCGTTGCTTAGACCGCCGGGCTAGGATTGCAGTGTGGCACGAAGACTGAAAGATCCGGTGAAGATGGCCGGTTAAATTGGCCGGGTGTTGTTAACGGAAGCGCGCGTCTCTCCAGGAGCTTCATCCTCGCTCTTTACTCCGTCGTCCCCGCGAAAGCGGGGACCCAGAGCGGCTGGCTCTAAGTTCTGCGGCATCTGGGTCCGGGATATCTTGCTGGCGCAAAATTCCGGGATGACGGGTGGTGCGCATCACGCCACCGTTTCGGCCATCAGCATGTCCACCACCGCTTGGAGCGCCTCGTCCGCGTCTGCGCCTTTGGCCATGGCCTCAGCGTAGACCCGGCGCTGGCGGTCGGCGCTGGTGCCCTCTTTGACAATCTGGCGGATATGCTCCACCTCAGCCACGCAATCCATCGCCTCGGCATCCTCGCGCACCAGCTCGATGATCTCCTCAGCCAGTTCGGCATAAGGCACCACCGCGCCCAGGCCAAAGTCGATCAGCCCTTCCTCCATGCCATAGCGTTGGGCGCGCCAGCGGTTCTCGTCGATCAGGAAGTTGGGATATTGCCGCCAGCGCTGATTGTTGCGCCTGAGCCGGTAGAGCATGCGGGCGATGCACACATAAAGCGCCGCAATGGCCAATGTGTCGTTCAGCCGGGTGGGCACATCGCAGACCCGCATCTCCAAAGTGGGAAAGCGGGCAGAGGGCCGCAGGTCCCACCAGATCTTCGAGGTGTCCTCGATGAGACCCGCCTGAACCAGCACATTGGCGGTGCGTTCATACTCTCCGAACGAGCCGAACTGGGGCGGCAGGCCCGTACGCGGCAGAGCATCGAACACCACCAGGCGATAGCTTCTTAATTGCATGTCCTGGCCCTGCCAGAAGGGCGAAGAGGTTGAGAGCGCCAGAAGGTGGGGCAGGAAGTAGGACAGCTGGTTGTGAATGTCGATCCGCATATCCTCATCGTCGATGCACACATGCACATGCATGCCGCAGATCAACATGCGCCGGACCACGCCGCCCAGGTCGCGGGCCAGAGTGTCGTAGCGCTCTTTGTGGGTATGGTGCTGATCTTTCCAATTGGCGAACGGGTGGGTTGAGGCGGCAATGGGCGCAAGGCCGAACTGGCCGGCCACGTCGGCGATGGACGAGCGCAGCATGGTGAGCTCGTCGCGGGCATCCTGGAGGGTATCGCACACCCGGGTGCCCACCTCGATCTGACATTGCAGAAACTCAGGGCTCACCTGATCTTTAAGCGCCTCAGAACAGGCCTCCATGAGCCCCGCCGGCGTTTCACGCACCAGGTCGCGGCTCTCCTTGTTGACCAGAAGGTATTCTTCTTCGATGCCAAGAGTGAAGGATGGTTCGTTATAGGCCATGAGCGTCAAAGGCCTCCCCGCTGATATCGTCGTCGTTCCCCTGAGGGGAGTGTGCAACAGGGGGGCCTGCGGGCGCAAGGTGTGCCCGCTGGTCCTGCAAGCCCGGCCAACGCTAGTTTCTGCGCAGCAGAGCCCGCAATCTGGCATTGGTGACCGACGTGTCCGCATCAGGTTCCGGGCTGGCATCGCCGGCTTCCGCCCCGGTGGTCACCACAACATCGCCTGAGTTTCTGAGGCGTTTGCCCGTTACGGGATGGTAAGTGAGCGTGCACCCGTCCGGCTTCCACCTCACCCAAGCGGTGTTCTGCCCGGCCAAGATCCTGACGCTTCGGAAACAACGCGGAAGGAAGAACGGGTAGCGCCCGCTAATGCCATCTTCTCCGACGGGTTCATACTGAGCGATGGGTGTTCCGTCCTCCGGATCATAGTTCACGCCTTCGCTGGCAAGCCCCAGGCACATTGCCGTCAGCGAAAAGCCTTGCTTTGTGTACTGAGATACAAAATCAGGTGCAAAAGAGAGCGTGTGTCCATCGCCCTGATACGGGCACGCCACCCCAAGGTTCACGAACCAACCAATCCCGTTCGCCGCGAGATCTCTCGTGTGCACTTTCTCCACCCGGCCTGTGCGGGATTCCAGCGCTCCGTCGATTGAGCATTTGAGATGAGCTTGAAACACCCAGCCCCACTCACGCCATGTGCCGCGATAGGCCCCACCCACTTTCGCCCAAAGCTTGTTCCTGGCATCAAGCCTGTTTTCCAGAATGAACACATTCCGCCCATTTTTCAGCCGGTTGATGACCTTGCCGCGCGGCGCGTCTCGGACGTTCAAGGTAGGATCTGCTGGATCTGCGACAAGGCATGACGCCGTTGCGCTGGCCGGGCTGGCCCAAAGCCAGACAGCGAGCAATACGAACGCCAGTTGCCCGCAGAGTGCGAGGCCAAGCTTCGATGTGTTGACTGCCTTCATCGGCCCACCCCATCTTAGTTGGCACAGGAGTAGTCCTTCAAATATGCACGAAAAAGCTCATGGCATAAACCTGCCTTCGCCAAGGCCTGAATGTCGTTCGCCAACATCTGGCCATCAACCGCACCGTAAAGCTTGCCGGCTTCTTTGGCGTTGTTGGCAAAAGCAAAAGCGTGGGCGCGGTTCAAATAGACAAACTCAAGCCCCCCCATGCCGTGAGCTTCGATGAGCTCAATCGCCTTGCTTGCAGCAGTTGCAGAGCGCTCAAAATCGCGAACAAACAGTGCGTTCCATGAGAGCTTCCCGAAGGCCCTGGCGCGCAGACGATACCCAATCGCGTTGTCTGCGGGAAACCGGTCGAGAGCCTTGAGAATGAGCTTCGCATCCTCAAAGGCGCCTTGATAGTTCCCTTGGGTGAACCGATGGTTGGACAGCTCCAGAAAGGCGCGAAACACGTTTTCCTTCCATCGGGTCCGCCGACGCTCAGAAGGTGTCAGCGTTGCCAACGCCTGCGCGCCCGCTTCCAAATCACCCAGCTTCTGGAGCCCCTGCGCCAGGGCCAGGCCCACATCGGTAATCTTCTCTTCCAGCAAGAGATCGCCTGAAAAGTTGGAGCCCGCTTGGAAATGAGGGTACTTATCGCGCAACTGCTCAAAGAGCTGCAGCGCGTGCTCGGCATTCCGGTTTTCACCGCTCAACCGATCGATCAACAAGAACCCCAGATTGTTTCCCGTTATGGCGAATTCATTCTGCGTTGCTGCGTCCCGGGGCAGCTTTTCAAGGTTCAACCTGCTCGTGGCATGCGCATCGACAAACGAGGTGTACAGCGCTTGCCGGCTCACCTTGGCTGCGTGCAGAGCCCGGTCCTTGGCGCGTTCCGACACGTTCCTGGCGTTGGTGGCAATCGCAGCCTGCTGTTCAGCTTCAAGCCGCTCGTTCCAGGCCCAAACGCCGGCGGCCACCGCCAACACAAAAAGACCGACCGTTCCAGCCAACAACAGGCGCGATCGTCTTAGGGCACCGGCCAAACGCTCTGCCGTGCGCTGCTTTGCATCCAGTTCCTGGCGCAGCACATTGGTTCCGCTGGGAACGATGCCCCCGAAAAACTGAGCGCTCTTGCGATCCTCGATCGTTGACTGCTCATCGGCGGGCAGATTGTTCCAGTCAGCAACGTCTAGCGTGATGCGTTGGACGTTCGGCCATCGCTCTTTGATCGCTGTGGGGATATAGCGGTCCCCCTCATTCAGCGGATCGACGATGATCGGGGCCTCCTGGCGGTTGTCCAGCCACCAGTCTATCTCCAAATGCACCCAGTCGTTTTCCCCTTCGTTGAGCTTTGCGCCGGGCGTGCAGATAATGATGAAGGCGCGCGAGAGTTTCAGATAGGGCTCGTGTATTGCCGTCCAGTCACCCACACCGGGAGCGGTTTGATCAAAGTACACATCCAACTTAGGCGGGTCGTGGTCACCGGCGTCATGTTCGACAACCGGCACAGGCCTTTCCCGCAGCAGGTCATGGACCCAGCGAGCGGAGTCTTTGCCGTCCGATTGCCGGTAACAGATGAACACCGGCCAACTGTCGACCTCTGTCATTCCAATTGCCCATCACTACGAGGGGACCCTAGGGAGCTGACAGTAACACGATTGCAGATCTGGCCATTGAGGAATTCTCAAGGCCGCATATTGCAGCTGCTGGAGAAAAGTGCCCCGGATTTGATATCCGAGGCACCACTTAGCCATGGACAACCGGCTTTTAGACCAAGGCGATCAGCCGGCAGGGTCCGCCGGTGCCGCCCTTATGCTTCGGCGCACCGACCACCAGGGTTGCGCCGGTTGCGGGCACCTGGTCGAGATTGGCCATGTTTTCCACCGCCCACCGGTTGGCCGGCAGCCAGGTGTAGTGGGTGATGAAATCAGCCGATGTGCCAAAGTCGATGGACAAGGTGTCCACACCCACGCCCACGACCTCGGCCTCCTCCAGCAGCATCTTGGCCGCTTCCACATGGAAGCCGGGAAAGTGCATTTTTCCCGCATCGTCCGCGTTGCGGAACCCTTTTGAGCCCAGGCGCTTCTGCCAGCCCGCGTTCTGCGCCACGCAGGCGCCCTTGGGAATGGGCCCGTGCTTGGCGATCCAGGCCTTCAGATCGTCAGGCGTTACCTGCGCATCCGGATCGGCATCCGCCTTCTCCCGGATGTCGACCACGGCCAGCGGACACACCAGGGACTCCACCGCCACTTCGTCAATGGAGGTGCCGCCATCGGTGAAGTGCAGCGGGGCATCGATATGGGTGCCGGTATGCTCGTTGACCTGCAACTTCTTCAGGTTAAACTTGTTTTTGGCGTAGGAAAACACTTCCTCATCGAAGAACTGCTGTTCGCCAAAATAGGTTGGAAAATCGTAGGTCAGGGTATGGGTCAGGTCGACGACGCGGCTTGCCGCCTGGGCCAGCACCGGGCGCGGCGACAGCACCTGAGAGGCGGCAAGCGCCGCCCCCGCCGCAGCAGCGCCGCGAAACACGTCCCGGCGGCTGAGAGCCTTCCCCTTCACATATTCCATAATCACCGGATGGCACATTTTCGCTCTCCTTTTCTGCTTTAAAATCTGGGCAATCTTGGAGGCCGGATCATGGCAAGTGACCTAGCTCTCTTCGTAGGTTTCGATGAGCTCAGCCTCCAGCGAGTAGCCGACGGGGATATCAGCGGTGCCGTCCACATAGCTCAGCGCCTTGGTGGACACCTTCGTGCGCATGGTTCCGGTGACCCACACCGGGGCATAGAGTTCTTCCGGCTTGTAGGGGCTTGAGAGCTCAACGAACACGATCTGGTTTTGCGGCGGCACGGGCGCGTGGATGCAGGCGCCCACATAAGGCACCAACAGAAATTCCGTCTCACCCTTCTCAGTATAGTTCAGGGGCAACAGGTAGCCGGCAAGCTTGATTTGGGCCCCGTCCAGCGCGGGCACCACCTGTTTATTGCGCTCATTAACTTTGGCTTGCCAGGCCTTGAAATCTTTGATGAGTTTGTCGGTGTCAATGCCCTCTTTGCGCATCTCCTCCAAGAAGTGCTGGGCATCTTCCACCATCAGCTTGTGTTCTTCTGAGGCGCGTTCTTCGGCGTTCAGCGTCCTGGCCCAGATGATGGTTTCCACCTCCAGGCGCCGATAGAGTTCCTGGCCGGCCAGGGGGTCGTTGAGCTTGGTCTCAAACTCGGGAACCAGATTTTCCCAGACCACCTCTTTAACGGGCTTGGCCGCAAAGGCGCTGGCCGCAAGTACAATGCTCAGGCCGGCAACCAGGGCCAACACAGCTCTCTTCATGCACTCTCTCCCGCGGTGAGCTGGACAGGTTATGCTATAACATAACTGACTGGCGGCACGTTAGCAGACCAGGTTGACGGGTCAACTGCGGTATCGTTTCCTGACCCTGGCCGGAAGCCACGCGCAGGCAAACTGATCGAAGGCAATGAGCCTGGAGCACCTGACCGATTACTGTTTTCCGGCGTAGCGCTTGATGGCGTTCAACGTCCCCGGCCCGAAAGAGCCGTCAATCGAACCCCTGTAGTAGCCTTCAGAGCGCAGGACCTTTTGCAGTTGCCTGCGCCAAGACCGGCTCCATTCTTCTGATCGTGTCGACAGCAACTGGATAGCCTGGTCATCGCCGTTCTTGAGTGCGAGCGCCATCCACCTCACCGACTCAGAGGTGCTTTGGGTGACGCCAAAACCATTGCCATACATGTAGGAAAGATCGCCCATGGCGGCCGATATGCCCTTGTCGGCCGCCTTGCGGTACCAGCGAAGCGCGATTGCATAATTCTTGGCCACGCCCTGGCCATAGAGATACCTGCGCGCGAGATTGCTCATTGCCACCCCATGACCCTTCTCAGCCGCCTTGCGGTACCAGCGCGCGGCCTCTCTATAGTCTTGCGCGACACCTTTGCCTGCGGAGTACATGAAACCGATATAGTTCATGCTGGTGCTGTCGCCCCTGTCGGCGGTCGTTCGATAAAGGCGCAGCGCTTCGCGGTAGTTCCGGTTGTTGTAGGCCGCGAGCGCGCGCCGGTGAATGGTTGCCACCGAAGGCTCCGGCGCAGGCGCCGTGGCAGAGGGGAGCTTCGCCTGCTTCCGTTTTGCCGTTTCGGCCTCGCGCTTCAGCTTGTCGAACTCTGCTTTCTGGCGTTCCAGCAGCTTCTTCAGTTCCCCAACCTGATTGACCGATTGATCCTTTTTCCGCAGTTCCTTTCGCAGCTCGTCCAGCTGCCTTTGCAGATCGCTCGATGCAGCGGACGCGGTCACTGTGCCCGCCTGCGGGGCCGTCAGATAGATCTTCTGGCCCGGAAGAGAGCCATAAGTGAACGGCTGCTGGCGCTTGTTGGTTGAGGCCATAACGGCATCGCGCACCTTGCGGAACAGAAACTGGACTTCAAGACCGGGCTCTTCGAGATACTTCAACAGCGCGGTTGTGTAAGGGCTGTTGCGCCCATCGCCATCGTCAGCGGTTGTGCCTTCCTTGGCAGCGAAGCTCACCAGCGTTCCGACCTCCGGTTCGACACGGGCAAGACCGCGCCCGATCGAACGCTTGCCGGACGTGACCTTCATGGACGCGGCAAACGGGTTGTTGCGGCAGGAATCCAGCAGCACCAGTTTGAGCTTGCTGGCCCCCTCAACGGCATTCATCATCAGATCGAGCGGCACCGCTTCATATTCGATATCAAGATCCGATTTGAGCTCCGCATCCACGGGAATGACATAGTTGTGCTTGTTCACCTCCATGCCGTGACCGGCATAATACACCACGGCAAACTCGGCCCTTGCCGCCTGTCGGCTGAAATCGCGCAACGCGCGGCGCAGGCCGCCATAGTCCAGGTCAGTCTTCTTACGGACGTCAAATCCAAGGCGTTTCAATGCGGTGGCGATATCCTGGGCATCATTGACGGGATTGGCCAGGCGCGGAACATGCTTATAGACGGAGTTGCCGATTACAAGCGCAATGCGTTTGTCAGCCTGCGCTGAAACATGAAGACAAAGCACAAAGACGGCGCCAATGAAGATCTTGAGCGCGGATTGGATCATGGGTCACCTCAACACCCCGGAACGTGGGAGCATATGGCAAAGATGAGCGTGAGGAAAGTGATGCACGTCACAAGCAACATCGGCGCGCAGGCGCTGCGTGTGGTGGGGCTGGTTAGGGCATCCTACCGTGTTCAGCGGAACGGGCGTTGATGGCACAAGGCGGTCACGCGGTTTTCCCCGGTGGATGGCAAGCTGCCATAGTTCCTACGGCAACTTTTGACCCATTTCCGGCTCCGCACTCACTCTGCGCTCGGCCTGGTTGTCAGCTTCCATATCCAGGAACTCCCTGTCGCCAATAAGCGGCGCTCAGCTGGGTCTGTTTGTCCAAACCCAGTTCGTCCTTGAAGTGCTTTCTCATTTCCTGGGCGTTATCGAACTCACCGGCAAAAAAAGCGTACGAGGTGTAACCGCGTCTGGTGAGTTCACGAGCAGTTCCAAGAATTTCGGACGGAAACCGGTCTGGCGCAATCGTGTGAACACGGAAACCCGATGGCGGAAGATAGTCTGTGACATTGTAGTCCTGATGAACCGCGACGACCACATCACCAGCAGCATCGTTCGGCAAGTCGTCTATAATTCGGGCGAGTGCTGGCAGACCGGTTCCGTCTGCAGCAAAAAACATATTCTTAGAGACTATTGGGCTGGTCTTGCCTGCAGGGCCCATAATGCCGACGGCGTTTCCGCTTTCGGCGTTTGCCGCCCATCTGGAGATCATTCCCCCCTCGTGTTTGACCACATCAACATCAACTTCGCCGAGAGTGGGGCGAACATTTCGCAGTGTAATGATGCGAGCGTGTAGCTTGTCGTCTCCCTGTGGCCACACGGGCGCTCCATTAGCCGCCATTCGCGGCCATTTGGGAACTCTTCCTGTTATCAATGGCAACATCAAGCGCAGGTGGACACCGTCCGCCGCCAGACTTGAAACGTCATCGTGAGCCAGGGTCACCCGTTGCAGTCCGGGAAATACCGGCCGACTGCTGACAACTTTCAAGACCTTGAAATTAACAGGCAGAGCACCTTCCACAGAACTTTCGCCGGACCACCGAATATTCGCGGCCGCGGTTGCATCTATTTCTGAGACATGTTCAGCGACATCCTCTTTGAAGAAGATGAGCGTACCTTCGTTTGGACCTTCGATTCGAATGTACAGACCGCGAGGGTCGACCCGCATATCGATGCAAAAGCCCTCCATATCCAGATGTCGGCTGCCATCTTCGGCAACATCTAACTCTATGCCGTGATCCTTACGCATGTGATCGGCGAAATAAGAAAGCACTGTCTTTGCGTCAGAAACTGGCACCACGGTTTCAGAGATCGCGACCATGATTATTGTGTCCTCTTCAAGCTGAGAAAATTGGCGTCAAATGGGGCTTTTCGGACGCTGGTTCTGTGCGCGAGAATTGCCAGATCTATAGCAGCAATGGCCGCTACCATTTTGCCCTCACGCCAATTCCTAATGTTGCCGGCGTCCCCGGAACAAAGTCCCCTGTCGTGAGGGCTCTCAATTGATAGCTTTCGTCGAATACGTTGTTCGCAAAGGCAAAAACCTCAAGGTTCGCGTTGGCTTTGTAAGCAGCCTTCAGATCGACCGTGGTGTAGTCGCCCGATTCCAGTGCAGCGTTGTTGGGAACAAAATTATCGTAACCGCCAACATGATTGAGCGTTGCGCCAAACGAGAAGCCAGTGTCGGACACATAGTTAAAGCCGAAGCGCCCAGAGAAGGAAGGCGCGTAGGGCAATTCTTGGCCGGAAACATTCTGTCCTGAAACAGTGCCTTGATCTATTTCTGTCTCCAGCAAGCCAATCCCGCCAAACAGTGTCAGCTGTTCGTTCACAAGAAACTCGGCTTCCAACTCCAAGCCGATACTGTGCGCTTTATCGATATTTGTGATGCTATCCAGAAAGGGTCCAACAAAGCTGGCGGCCTGAAAGTCGTCTATTTTGCTGTAGAACGCGTTGGCATTTATCTGAAGGCGATCTTCAATAAATCGACCGCGGAAGCTCAACTCTCCTGTGGTGATGTGCTCTTCATCAAACCGAAAGAACGCGCCAGGCGTAACGAAAGAAGCCCCAGCTCCCCCAGCCTGATACCCTGTTCGAACTGTGGCACCAAGCGTGATGTCATCTGAAAAGTGGACCAGGATGCCACCCATGGGGAGGAATGCCTCTGAAGATGCATCGAAATCCAAGCTGGGAATGCCGAAGAGGGTGCCCCGACGCTTTTGATCCTCTTGATCAAGTCGTGCGCCCAGTATCAGATCGAACGGCCCGGCAAGTTTGATGCGGCCCTCACCATAGACCGCGTAGTTTTCAACGCTGTCTTTAGCATCAAGCGGCACGGATCCTGGGTCATTTTCATCGCGATCCCTCTTGTACACATAGCCGCCAAGCACGAGCGAATTGCGTTCGTCCATTCCCCGATACTTTAGTTGCAAGTCACTCGAAAACTCGCTGGACTTGACCGTGAGTGAACTTTGGAAAAGCGCCGTGTTCGAGATCTGTCCCGTATTGGCCCAAAGTGCAGTGGACGTGTTTCCGATGGACCACCCATTACCGAGGTCAAGATCTGTTTGGAGCGATATGGAATCGCCTTGAAGTTGTTGGATCCCCGCAGCGGCTCCGAACGCGCCGCCATTGTTCTCAAATTTGCCCGGACCGGTCACGAGCGGTAGAGGAGCCTCTTCGTCGTAACGGTTGTAGGTTAGGCGGGCTCGGAATCCTGGCAGTGACTCCGGCGTAAAGAGCAGGGCCGTTCTTAGGTTGTAAGACCCAATGTCCTCAGGTTTGAAGCTTGGCGCAGCCAAGGGATCGGTAAATCTTATGAAACTCTCCCCAAGAGTGCCTTCAAACGATATGAGACCGGCCACATTGTTCTCGACAATCGGACCGGTGAACAACCCCGCTGCGCGGCCATAGCCGCCGTCATTTCCAGGATAGACCGCTCCGTCGACCCGCAGCCGACTTTCCACCGTGTATGACGGATCGAGCGTGGTGACATAAAGCGCCCCCGCGATCGCATTGCGGCCTTGTAGAGTGGTTTGGGGGCCACGAAGCAGTTCTGCTTGATTGACACCCCAGGTGCCAACGGTCTGGCCGGGACTGAGAAATGCGAAGGACTGAGGCACTCCATCAATGAATGTTGTGAAACGTGGTCTTCCTCCGGTGAGAAATGACCCAAATCCTAAGCCTGCGCCCGTGCCATCGATTCCTCTGACGGCACTTACGAAGCCACCGCCCGTTTGCGGCAAGACGTTGGGTGTCCCTTCGAACGCGTCAAAAATGTTTATCCGACCTGAGGATTCTAACTCTTCGCCATCGCGCACAACGACGCTGGTTGTGGTTTGGGTGATCGTCCGAGGCACGCGTTCAGATTCAATAACGACCGTGTCAAGTTCGATGACTGATCCAGGATCTTGATCTGGACTACTTTGAGCTGCGGCCCCTGCGCTGGCCAGAACCATACCACCGCTGAATGCCAGCAGAGTATGGAGACGCGCGAAGAGTTTGAAATGTGTGTGTTTTTGCATTTCCCGCCATCAGCCCTTTTCATCTGAAACCCCAGCTAAAACGAGGCGGAGTATAGATTTTCGCAGATGACGGAAAAAGTGGCGGAACTTGTGCGAAAGCCCAAATTAGCTATGCGCGACCGCAATTAGTTTTTAACGATTATAGATCGTGGTGAAGCTCCAAACTTTCGGCGGAACGCTGCAGTGAAATTACTGGGATGACCATATCCGACAAAATGAGCCGCTGCGGAAACTGTCCAACCCTGTTGTTCGATCATGTCACGGGCAAGTTCAAGCCGCGCGTCCCTGACAAATGCGAGAACCGATTTTCCAAACAATTTGGGAAACTTTGACGTTAGAGCGCTGACACTCACCCCGACTTCCCTTGCCACGCCTTCGAGTGAAAAGTCCGCCGCGGGGTTGGCATAGATCATGTCTTTGACTTTGGACATCACCACTTGATCACGCCGCGATATCTCCGAAGAACCGATCAGGTCGGGGGCGCCGACGTGTTCGATCGCTCTGCCAAGAACTTCTAAACCAAGGCTCTCCGCGAACAGTCGTGCAGTGAGAGGGGACGTGTGGGACAAAAACAGCTCGTCGCAGAGCATTTTTGTCCTTGCTGAGATTGGCATGCTCCTCACGCACGGCTTTTCGAGACATCGGCTAACCGCTGAAGACAACTCGGTGTCGTCGATGCTCTCGGGATCGAAACTAAAAAGAACACCGCGGACACGACAATTTGCCGGAGCGCACCCCCCAAATGATGTTGGCGTTGGCAGACACACAATGCTGGCACTGTTGCACGTGTAAGTGAGCTCTTGCCCGGTTCCCAAACGCGAACGCATTGCGGGCCCATCCAATTGGATTGCGATGTTAAGCGCGGCACGCAGCGTGCCGTTTTGCTCAATTTTGTCCGCGACGAACAGATCACTCAAATAAGCCGTCATGCCGCTTGAGAGCTTTGTCAGAGAGACATGACCCGAAACCTGTTGGTCACTTTGGGTGCCTGATGGGTTTGAGTGCCTTAGCTCCAGATCATCATATCCGAATGTTTTCCCAAGCTGTATCAGCTCGGATGTTTCAATTGGTCTTTTCCGGTAAGGCATCTCGTTGCGTCCGATGGTGGGGTTGTTCAGCGGTCGCGACTTGCGCGGTTTGTCTGAGCGAACGCTATCATCAGTATGGTGAAAACTGAACCCCGTCCGCGGACTGAGTGGCTCAAATTTCGCTGAGGTCGCAAGAGAACCTAACGAAAGACCTCGAAAACCACTGGACTATCATGCACCGGCTGAGCGATTAATTGAATGTGCTGCCGTCACCCCTTGAACTCACACCCCTCAAGCCGTCGCCCCATCGCGGATAAGCTTCCAGTTCACCGAATCAATCAGCGCCTGGAACGAGGCATCCACGATGTTGCCGGAGACCCCCGACCGTGAACCACCGGTTCCCGGCCCCGTCACAACTCTCCACCAGAACCCGCGTGGTGGCCTCCGTGCCTCCGTCCAGGATGCGCACCTTGTAGTCCACCAGTTCCAGGTCCTCCAGAAACTCCGAATAGCGGCCCAGGTCCTTGCGCAGCGCATTGTCGAGCGCGTTCACCGGGCCGTTGCCCTCGCCGACGCTCATCATCTTGTCCCCATCCACCGTGATCTTCACCGTGGCTTCCGAGACGGTCACCAAATCCCCCTTGGCATTGTGGCGCCGCTCCACCATCACCCGGAAACTGTCCACATCAAAATAGTTGGGCACCGTGCCCAGCGTGCGCCGGGCCAGCATGGCGAACGAGGCATCCGCCCCGTCATAGGCATAGCCCTGCGCTTCGCGCTCCTTCACCTCGCGCAGCAGCGCATCGATGCGGCTGTCGGCCTTGTCCACCTCAATGCCGATGCGCTCCAGCTCCGCCAAAAGGTTCGACTTGCCCGCCTGATCGGACACCAGAACCTTGCGGATGTTGCCCACCGCGCCCGGCACGATGTGCTCATAGGTCTCAGGCGCCTTCAAGATAGCTGATGCATGGATGCCGGCCTTTGTGGCAAAGGCGCTCTCGCCCACATAAGGCGCCTGGCGGTCCGGCGCCCGGTTGAGCAGCTCATCAAACGCCCGGCTCACATGGGTGAGTTCGCGCACCTGATCGGCGCTTAGGCCAATTTCAAACTCATTGGCATAAGCCGGCTTTAAAGCCAGGGTCGGGATAATCGACACCAGATTGGCATTGCCGCAGCGCTCGCCGATCCCGTTCAAGGTGCCCTGCACCTGGCGCACACCGGCCTTCACCGCCATCAGCGAATTGGCCACCGCATTGCCCGTATCATCATGGGCGTGAATCCCCAGATGACCGCCCGGCACCACCTGGGTCACCTCTGCAACGATCTCGGCAATCTCATGCGGCAAGGTCCCGCCATTGGTGTCACACAGAACCACCCAGCGCGCACCGGCCTCATAGGCGGTCTTGGCGCAGGCCAGCGCGTAGTCCCGGTCCGACTTGAAGCCATCAAAGAAGTGCTCGCAATCCACCAGCGCCTCTTTGCCTGCGTCCCGGGCCGCCTCAACGGAGTCATGGATCGATTCCAGATTCTCCTCATTGCTGCACCCAAGGGCCACGCGCACGTGATAGTCCGACGCCTTGGCCACGTAGCAGATCGCACCTGCCTTTGCGCGCAGGATCTCCTGCAAGCCCGGATCGTTGGAAACCGAGCGCCCGACCCGCTTGGTCATGCCGAACGCGGTGAAGGTCGCGCTCTTCGTGCGGCTCTCTTCAAAGAACTTGGTGTCCACAGGATTGGCGCCCGGATAGCCGCCCTCCACATAGTCCAGACCGAGCTCGTCCAAAAGGCCGGCAATATGGCGCTTCTCCTCCAGGGAGAAGTCAATCCCCGGCGTCTGAGCCCCGTCACGCAACGTGGTGTCAAACAGATAGATCCGCTCCCGGCTCATCGCGCCAGCTCCCAGGTGGTGCCGTCGGGCCCGTCCTTCAGCGCAATGCCCTGGGCAGCCAGGGCGTCGCGGATCCGGTCCGCCTCGGCGAAATCCTTCGCCGCACGGGCCGCCAGGCGCTGCTCGATCTGAGCTTGAATGGCCGCCTCATCCACACCTTGCGCCCGCGGGTCGGTAAGATCGCCGGCAAAACCAAGGGCCCTGAGGCTGCCCAGCAGCGCTGCCCGATCGCCGGCACGGTCCAGCTGGTGCAGCACAGTGATGGCGGCAGGCGTGTTCATGTCGTCTGCCAGGGCCTCCAGCACCGGCGCAGCAAAGCGGCCCTCCAACCCGGAGAAATCTTGGCCGCCATAGAACCCGGCCAATGTCTTGGCGGTCTCCTCCAGCCCCTTCACCGTCCAGTCGATGGGCTGACGGTAGTGGGTGCGCAACATGTTGTAGCGCAACACCTCACCCGGCCAGTCCTGCAACAGCTGGTTGATGGTCACGAAGTTGCCAAGGCTCTTGGACATCTTCTCGCCTTCCACCTGCAGGAAGCCATTGTGCATCCACACTCTGGCCATCATGTCGGTGCCGTTGGCGCAGCACGATTGGGCCAACTCGTTCTCATGGTGGGGGAAGGTCAGATCGATGCCGCCCCCATGGATATCGAACACATCGCCCAAATGCTCCTTGGCCATGGCCGAGCACTCAATGTGCCAGCCCGGACGGCCCCGGCCCCAGGGCGAGGGCCAGCCCGGCAGGCTGTCGTCAGAGGGTTTCCACAGCACGCTGTCCGCCGGATTGCGCTTATAGGGCGCCACTTCCACCCGGGCGCCGGCGATCATCTCATCCAGCGAGCGGCCTGACAGGTTGCCATAGTTGGGCACGCTGGCCGTGTCGAGCAGAACGTGGCCCTCCGCCTCATAGGCGTTGCCCTTGGCGATCAGCACCTTGATCATTTCCACCATCTGCGGAATGTGGCTGGTGCAGGTGGGCTCCACATCGGGCAGCAATACGCCGAGAGCGGCAATGTCTTCGTGGAACTGCTCGGTGGTCCGGGAGGTCACCTCCGCCACCGCTGCGTTGATGTCCAGCTCGGGATATTCTTCGGCGGCCCGGGCGTTGATCTTGTCATCCACGTCCGTGATGTTGCGCACATAGGTAACGTGCTCCACTCCGAACACGTGGCGCAGCAGCCGGTAGAGCACGTCAAACACAATCACCGGGCGCGCATTACCGATGTGGGCAAAGTCATACACCGTGGGACCGCAGGCATACATGCGCACATTGTTCGGATCGATCGGCACGAACGGCGCCTTCTTGCGCGTCAAGGTATTATAGAGTTTCAGTTCCATCTGACCTTTTCCCAAATCTTGGCCATTTCCCACACCCACAGACACTCCGCCCGCTGGCTGGGTTCGTTCAATCAGAATTTGGAGAATAGAACGGCCGGGCCAGCGATCGAGCGCTAGCTGATAATAATGCAGCAACAAATGTTGCAGATCGGTGTAGACGGGGCCGTGTTCATGGCGCCGGGTTTAGGCCGCCGTTGGCGGGGCGTCAAGCCCCGCCATGGCCAACACGTCTATTCAGCTGCATCCACCTGCCAGTCGGGCGCTTCGTCCCGGCGGGCTTTTTTGAGCTCTTCAGCCACCAGAAAGGCAAGTTCCAGGGACTGGCTGGCATTGAGCCGCGGATCGCAGTGGGTGTGGTAGCGGTCTGAGAGATCTTCTTCAGACACCTCCCGCGCCCCGCCGATACATTCGGTCACGTTCTGGCCGGTCATCTCCACATGGATACCGCCCGGGTGCGTGCCTTCGGCCTGGTGCACCGCCATAAAACGTTTCACCTCATCGAGCACCCGGTCGAACGGCCGCGTCTTGAAACCGCTTGACGCCTTGATGGTGTTGCCGTGCATGGGGTCGCACGACCAGACCACGGATTTGCCTTCTCGCTCCACCGCGCGGATCAGGGCCGGCAGATACTCTTCCACCTTGTCATTGCCGAAGCGGGCGATCAGGGTCATGCGGCCCGGCTCATTGTCCGGGTTCAGAGTGTCGATCAGCCTCAGCATCTCATCGGGATCAATGGAGGGCCCACACTTCATGCCCAGCGGGTTCTGAATGCCCCGGCAGAACTCCACATGCGCATGATCGGGCTGGCGCGTACGGTCGCCGATCCACACCATGTGCCCGGAGGTGGCGTACCAGTCGCCGGAGGTGGAATCCACTCTGGTTAGCGCCTGCTCATAGCCAAGCAGCAGAGCCTCATGAGAGGTGAAGAAATCGGTCTGCCGCAGCTGGGGCACGGTGTCGGCATTGATGCCGCAGGCCCGCATGAAGTCCATGGTTTCGGTGATGTGACCGGCCAGTTCCTGGTACTTCTCATATTGCGGCGTGTCGGCCAGGAAACCCAAGGTCCAGCGGTGCACATGTTCCAGGTTGGCATAGCCGCCCTGCGCGAAAGCCCGGATCAGGTTGAGCGTGGCGGCCGACTGCCGGTACGCCAGAAGCTGGCGGTCCGGGTCGGGCACGCGGCCCTCGGCGGTGAAGTCGATATCGTTGATGATGTCGCCGCGGTAGCTCGGCAGCTCCACATTGTCCACGCTCTCCATGTCGGACGAGCGCGGCTTGGCGAATTGCCCGGCAATGCGCCCCACCTTCACCACAGGCGACGAGGCCGCATAGGTCAAAACAACCGACATTTGCAGGAACAGGCGGAAGGTGTCGCGGATCGCATCGGCGGAATGTTCAGCAAAGCTCTCCGCACAGTCTCCCCCTTGCAGGAGGAAGCCTTTCCCGGCGGCGACCTTGGCAAGCTTGCGCTTCAGCTTGCGCGCCTCACCTGCAAATACAAGCGGGGGAAAGGTGGCCAGCTCAGCTTCAACGGATGCCAGTTTTTCCTGATCCTCATAAGCCGGCATCTGAAGGCCCGGCTTCTCGCGCCAACTTTCAGGAGACCATTGCTCAGCCATGTCCAAACCCTTTCACCTCAAAACAAACCCGCGCCACCCGCATGCGGAGTATAGCGCAAATCGGCGCTGGCTTATAGCTCGCCCGGCCCGGAATGGCCAGCGCCTTGAATGGGCCAGCCCGTTAAGGTCTCTGTAACCACAAAGCCAATCTTTTTAGATGATATAGAGCGCTCCGGACCCGGATGGTTTATACTTCGTATCAAAGCTTCAGGATTTATGTTTCAGGTGAGAAGATCATGCTGACTTGGATATTAGATGGGATAAGCTGGTTCTATTTCGAGAACGTGCGTCCGTTCTTGGATGCAGATTTCCTAAGATCTTGGCTGATGGGCGGCGAGATCCCGCTCATTGTTTCCCTCTTGGTAATGAACTCATTGTTTCTGACCTACCGGCTGTTCGACAGCGTGGGCGGGCCCAAGAATGACTGGAATGCCAAACCGACCCTTGTGCTGCAAGGCGGACTGATCTTTGGGAACGCAGCGGTGATCGCTGCAGATTCAGCGGCACGCGGTTGGCTTTAAAACAAGCGAGCCCGCCTTTTCGCGGGCGCGGCGACCCAGCGTTCTACCAGTTACAGGCTCCGCGCAGGGGCCCGATCGTGGCGTCCAGCCCTTCGATCGGAAAGCCCGCCTTCACCGGCCGGGAAAAGTATGGCGCCCCTTCCACGGTGAGCGAGCGTGCGCCCATCAACGACTTGATGATGGGAATGGCCTCTTGACCACCCCACAGTCCAACCGCCTTGAAATCATCGGCCACGGAGAACTGGTAGGTCACCGCCGGACGGTCATCCACATGAAACCGCAGCTGGGCGGTGTCCAGGAAAGAGGCCACAATGTTGCCGCCGAACTTCAGTGCCAGAGAGGTGGTGTTGTTCCTGCACGCGATCTCCAGGGTCAGCCTGGATCTGTGGCCCACAAGGTTGCGGTGAACCCGATTTGAGCTGGTTGCCACCAGGGTGCCGGCCTCCGCCGCCTTCAGCACCCAACTGGAGGCCAGCGTTTTCGGTTCTTCAGGCTCAGGCCGGGTTTGGAACTTTGCTGACTTGCTGTTCGAATTGGCCACCACGCCTGGCTTGGTCTTGGGGATCGTGCCGGTGATAATGGTTTCAGCGGCCGGCGGCGGGGTTGCCGGCGGGGGCGCGGCCCGGTTCACTTTGGTTTCCACCGGCGCGGTGAGCGGCCCGCGGAACAACCGGTCGTAACAGTCCAGCCGCTGCAGGCTTGATTGCATCCGAACGCATTCCGCAACCCCGTCTTGCCCATGGGCCGGTGCGGTCAGAAGCGCAACCCCGATCAGTGCGCCGCATATGCCCCAATAACCTTGCATTCAGCGTCTGTCTTCAGCTCTCACCCGCCCGCGCCACAATGGTCGGCATGATGTCTTCCGCCCGGTTCACGACATCGAGGTGCACCTCAAGATTGGCTCTGATGAATTCCTGAGAGCGCATATGGTTCAGCAGGTCCAGGAGCGGGTCCCAGAAGCCTGCAATATTGGCCAGAATTATGGGCTTGGTGTGGCGTCCCAGCTGGCGCCAGGTGCTCATTTCGATCAGCTCTTCCAAGGTCCCCACGCCACCCGGCAAAGCCACGAAGGCATCGGCCTTGTGGAACATGGCCATCTTGCGTTCATGCATGTTCTCAGTGACGATGAGGTCCTGGACATCCTCCAGCATCATCTCTCGTTTGATCAGAAATTCCGGGATAATGCCGGTGACATGGCCCCCATGCTCCAGTGTCGACTTCGCGGTGATGCCCATCAGGCCCAGCGAGCCGCCGCCATAGACCAACCCCACCTTGGCCTCGGCCAGAAGCCGCCCCAGGGTGTGGGCGGCGCTGGCATAAACCGGGTCAATCCCAGGGCCGGAGCCGCAGTACACGCAAACGTTTTGAATCTTACCCATAGATACCGACCAGATAGAGACTGGCGATTCAGGTCAAGACGAATCGGGCCGCTCAACGCAAGGCTGAGCGGCCCGAATAACGTTTGCGTGGCAGGTTGTTGCTAGTTTTTCTTCTTCGTCAGGGTCTGGTGTGCGCACACAACACTGCCGCCGCCCGGGATCAGGCACGCGGGTGAAAAGAAGAACGGAGAATTGGAGGCCGGCTTCGGGCGCCGTTTAGCCACACGTTTCTGCGCTTTTTGCGGCTTATTGAAGTTGTAAATCGTCTTCGCCTCAGCATTGCTCACCGGCAAGGCGGGCGTCAGCGCCAATGACAATCCGAACGCACCTGCTACAGCCATGGCTGCACCGCAGCCCAGTTTGTGCACTTTCATTGAAATCTCCTCCATGTTGTCTCAGCCGACAATCGGCCCCATCCATCACAGGAGACATTCAAACACGGCACGTGGCAACCACCAAATGGTTTATCGCGGTCATCCGGTGGGCGCGGTCCACTTCTCGCGCATGGTGACCAGTTCCTCCGCCGCGGTGGGATGGACCGCCACCGTGGCGTCGAAATCGGCCTTGGTGGCCCCCATTTTCACCGCGATGCCGAGCAGCTGCGCCATCTCGCCTGCGTCAGGACCCAGGATATGGCAGCCCACCACCTTGTCGGAGGCCGCATCGACGATGAGCTTCATCATCATCTTCTCCTCACGTCCTGGCAGGATGAACTTCATGGGGCGGAAGCGGGATTTGTAGATGTCCAACTCGCCATATCTTTCTTGTGCCTCAGCTTCGGTCAGACCCACCGTGCCGATCTCAGGTTGAGAGAAGACGGCTGTGGCGATGTTGGAGTGATCCACCGCCGTGGGCGTGTTGTTGAAGACCGTCTCCGCGAACGCTGCACCCTCGCGAATGGCCACAGGCGTGAGGTTCATCCGGTCTGTCACGTCGCCCACCGCGTAGATGTTGGGCACGGAAGTTTGCGAGTAGGCATCCACCGAAACCGCTCCATTATCGTTCAGCTCAACGCCTGCCTCTTCCAAGCCAAGGCCTGCCGTGTTGGGCACCCGGCCGGTGGCATACATCACCAGCCCGGCCTCCAGGGTTTCACCCGATTTGAGCGTGGCGGTGAGGCCTGAACCGGACGGCTCAATCTTGGCAATATCGCTCTCGGTGCGCACGTCGATGCCCTTGACCCGCATCTCATGGGCGAGACTGTCGCGCAGGTCATCGTCGAAACCGCGCAGGATCTGCGGACCCCGGTAGAGCTGTGTGGTTTGAAGCCCTAAGCCGTTGAAGATCCCGGCAAACTCAACAGCAATATAGCCGCCGCCCACCACAATCACCTTGTCCGGCAGGGCATCCAGGTGAAACGCCTCATTGGAGGTGATGGCATGTTCAGAGCCCGGGAACTCCGGCACGAAGGGCGTGGCGCCTGTGGCGATGAGGATGTGCCGGGCGGTAACGCGCGTGCCGTCACTTTCCAGGTGAACCGTGTGGGCATCCTTCAGGGTGGCGCGCGACTGAATGATCTTAACCCCAGAGGCTTCCAGGTTACGGATATAGATCCCATTCAGCCGGTCGATCTCCTGGTCCTTATTGTCTCTGAGCGTTGCCCAATCGAAGCGGCCGGGCGCGATGGACCAACCATAGCCTTCAGCATCTTCCACATATTCGGGGAAATGGCTGGCATAAACGAAGAGCTTCTTCGGGACGCAGCCCCGGATCACGCAAGTGCCGCCCACGCGATATTCTTCGGCCACCGCAACGCTCGCTCCGTGGCTCGCCGCCATCCGCGCCGCCCGAACGCCGCCAGAACCGGCGCCAATGACGAACAGGTCAAAATCATACTCAGCCATTTTTGCTCTTTCTCAGACACTGAAGGAGAGGGTGCGCAAGGCGCGCGCCGAGGCTTCGTATCACATTTGACCACGAATGGGATGGCCCTTTTCTCACACGAGATCTTGAGCGTTGGCGCTAAAACCCAATCAGATTCGTGATCGGAACCTTGGGTTTGGGTTGACCCAACACCCTGGCCACCGAACCGCTGACCACCGCAATATCGTTGTCAAAGCTGCCGTGCGCAATGTCGATTTTCAGCTCCGCAGCACCATTTGCCGAGGTCCTGGTCACAACCTGCTTTTGCTTGTGGGCCGTGTGCTCAACGCCGAACTGATCAGCAATCGCATCCCAGTCGCGAATGTCCTTGATATGACCGTCGGCAAAGTCGGCTCCAAACTGCTCTTTGAGCTCCTTCAGATCGCTGGTGCTCGGATCCCAGCATTTTTCAAACCCCATCAGAGGCATCTTTCGGGGATCTTCGAACGCCCGGCTCACAAGATAGAGCAGCGATTTGCCGTAAGGCCCCACCGTGTCATCACGCTCATTTTTGTCGGTCAGATTGTCCACATGCAGCTGGCCGGATGCCAACACGCCTGATTTGAAGGCCCGCCCGAAGTGCCTGACCGCAAAGCGCAGTGAACAGGCGGGCGCATAAAGCCCCAATGTGCCAAGCCTGATGTCGGGGTCCATGTCGTCCAGCATGTGACCCAGCAGGATCGAGCCTGCCGAATGCCCCAGCATATGGAAAGATGCATCAGGTTGTGCCTTACTCAGTTCTTTCAGCGTAAGCGTCACTTGCCGCGTGCCACCGTTGCCGTTGGCGGCGGCTTCAGCGTTCTGTTTCATCTGTGACCAAACCGCTTTGCCCAGAACCTTCTCCGCGGCGGCCTCGAAGGCGTTGTCGAACTTGTTCTGCATCTTGTCCAGAGCGCGGTCCACAAGGTCTCCAATGCCGCGCGAACGCATCTCTTCGCGTTGCTTCAGGAACGGCCCCACGATGTCGCCACCGATCTGTCCGATGGACTCCATCAAAGAGGTGCGCCACACCAGGAAGATCGGGTGAATGCCGTTGGCATCAAACCAGGGTCCCAGGTGGCGGGCGCGGTTGATCGCATCTTCTTCGCTGTTCAGCCCGCCATGGGCATAAATCAGAATGCGCTTCTTGCCGCTGGCGATTGCCGCCTTCGGCAGTTCAAAAACAACCTTGCGCAGATTGTCGGCAGGATCGGCCGTGTCCACAAGGCGCCGCAACACCTTGCCGTCATTGCCCATCACAACCGAATGCTCATAGGCCTTGGCCTCGTTCCACGGCCCTTTGCTGGCTGTGGTCTCAAGCGCTGCGCTCAGGGTTGAAGAGGACATTTCCGATCCGCCGCGCGAGCGGGCGGCAGGTACGGAGACCTTCTCGGCGACACGCATGGGCGCGGCAATGGCCGCCACCCAGGCATCGTCCCCATTGCGGGCCCAATCGTCATAGGTCAGAACCGCAAAACCTTTCATACCCCAGCGGGGCCCCCAGGAATTCTGCACAATGAAACCGTAGGGCGTGTACCCCACAACGGCGAAGGCATGTCCGCCGGTGATCTTCTGGTGGAGTTTGATCAAGGGAAGTTCCAGACCCGCAATGGATTGGGTCTTCTGCTGGCCTTCCAACCACCAGCCGGCATGCACACGAGCGGAGCAATAGACGGCCCTCACCTCGCGGACCGCCGCCTGCATGTCACTGATCGAGCGCACATCGACCCGGTAGTAGGCGCCCAGCGGGCGCAGCGCGGCATCCGAACTCCAGGATTTATGCGGTCGGGGATCGCGCCTGCTGCGTTTTTCCCACAACTCTGACCGGCACACCCCGTGCTTGTGCCACCCCTTCATGGCACCGCGACAGCTTGAGCCGGAATAGTCCTCCCCCTCCCATTCATCGTAGACCCGTGCGTTGTCATAGAGCATCCACGGGCTGACATGTTCCGGGCGATCCCCCGCCTTCAGGTCACCGCCGTTCCTGCGCAGCCAGTTGTCCCACAGAGTGTAGTTGATGACCGCCGCAAGCCCAAAGCCCGTGCACGCACCTTCCCGGCCCTGGTCAAGGATCTTTGACGTCCGGTGGTACTCGGGCAGATAGTGAGAGATCTCTTCTTCAGATGGGAACGAGGCCGGCAGGGACACAAGCGGCGGAGAATAGGGCCTGTCGCGAAAGTCTATTCGGTCCGGCCGTGCATCGAGAACCCGATTGTGAAATTCATGGTTTGACATCTGAGGAGCTCCATCCGTGATGGTATGAGTTTGACCCTCAACCCCGCTGAGCGAACGACGCTCTCAGCGCGGGTTGCAGTGCGCCCCTCCATCTCCATTAACGAATACAAGGTGTTCTGTGTCAAACAGATTTAAAAAAACAACAGAAAGCCGTGGCCACTATTGTTGATATATTGGCAAGTTAAAGATCTATATTTGCCTTTGTACTTGTAGCGATTGTCGGCGAAGCCCTGAAGCGACGCCCAGGCATTCAGACGTCATTCGTTGACAAACGTTACCCACTCGTCAATCTCCGCCCGGTCGGTGCGCCAGATGTTTTCCGGCGCGTCCTCAACCGCGTAGCCCACGGAGATGCCGCAGGCCAAGAGCTCGTCCTCGTCTATGCCCAGCTCTTCGCGGATCAGGTGATGATGCGAGCACCAGGCCACCTGGCCGCACGTGTGGAGACCTTCGCCTCTGGCGCCGATCAGGATATTCTCAATAAACATGCCGATATCCATGAAGGAGCCCACCGACATGCGGCGTGAAAAGGTGATGAAAAGGCCAACCGGGGCATCGAAGAACTTGAAGTTCCGCAGCATCTGCTCACCGCGCGCCTCCTTGTCGTCGCGGCCGATGCCCAACGCGCCATAGAGCCCGAAACCGGTGGCCCGGCGCCGTTCCAGATAGGGCTCAAACCAATTGGTTGGGTAGTAATCAAACTCAGGATCACTGGCCTTCAGCGATGAGATCCCTTGCGCGGCAGCGAGCGCCTTCTCGGTGATCCGCTCCTTCGCGGCGCCTTGCACCACATAGACTTTCCACGGCTGAGTGTTGTGCCCGCTTGGCGCCTTGCCGGCCCCGGTGAGGATACGGCGCAGGGCCTCTAGCGGCACCGGGTCGGGCTTGAACCGCCGGCAGGAATGACGCGACATGATGGCTTCGTGGACGTCCATTTGATCTCTCCTGGTTAAAGGTCCGGTGCCTCGTACACGGCAATGCCTCTGCACACCAGATCAAACTGGATGCGTCCCGCTCTAGGCCGTCCCGCTCACCTCCTGGTGACCGCCATTATCCTCAAACGCCTCTTCCCGATAGAAGCCAAGCTTCTCCATCACCGGGAAGTCGTTGAAGGAGAACAGGCACGCGTCCTCGCTGTCGGACGCGTTGGCGTGCTCGTGCCACATCCAGGCCGGCACGCAGAAGATGTCCTTCTCGCTCCAGTCATAGCGCACGCCGCCGATCACCGAATGTCCTGAGCCCTTGGCCACATGGTAAATCACATTGCCGGTATGCCGGTGTGCCTTGGTCGCCTCACCGCCCCTGAGCATCTGCATATGCGCGCCCATGGTCTGCATCACATGGCCACCCGTGTGGGGGTTGGAATAGCGCATGATTAGCCCGTCATAGGGCGATCCGTCCGAAACCTTGCCATAGGCCTGAAGCCCCTCATAAGTCTCCTCCCAGGAATACTTCATAAGCGGCGAGTAGGGCTTGTCCCAGGTCTCCTTGGCCGGCAGAAGGCCCGGCGCGCCATAGGTGCCGGGGCTGTCGTTCTGCGGATAGTTGGGCTTTTGATAGAGGTCCGGATGCACCTCATAAAAGTTGGCCTCAAGCGCATTGGTGAGCGGAATGTCGAGACCGTCCTGCCACATAGACACCTCGCCCTCCTCCAGCACCCCATGGTCATGCCAGGTGCCGTTGGGGGTGATTACGAAGTCGCGTGCGCCAAAGGTGATCTTGTGGCCATCCACCACGGTATAGCCGCCCGCACCTTCCATGATGAACCGCAAGGCCGAGGCGGCATGTTTGTGGGCCGAGGTCTTCTCGCCCGGGCGCATCACCTGGATGCCGCTGAACAGCCAGCCGCAACAGGCGCTCACGTCCTTGCGCTTAGGGTTGCGCAGGTAAACCACGCGGCGTCCCGCCTTTTCCGGGGACACCAGATCGAGCGAGCGCATCACCTGAGGGCGCAGCTCTTTGTTGCGCCAGATCGTAGGGGCAGAGGCCGGCGTCGGCTCCCAGGGTTCGATATCATTGGCCACCGTCCACAGCGCGCCGGTCTCCAGGCCCGCCAGATCGTCATAGTAGCTTTCAAGCTCCACGTCGTCCTCAACGATGGCGCGGCCCACCTGGCTGTCGCGTTCGTCCCGCACGGTCTCGGTCATATCTAGCTCTCCCTAAAACGTGTGGCCTTCTTCCTTCAACTGCTCAATCACCTTTTCGCCCACCGTCGTGCCCACTTCCTGGCCCCAGGCGATGCCGATCTTCATGGCTTTCTGCGCCATCTCCGGCTTGATCTCTATCATCTTGCGCCCGACAGGGCTCTTGTAGAACGCGGCAATCTCGCCAAGCTCTTCTTCGCTCAGCGCTTCGGCGTAGACCACGGCCACATCATCCATCACTTTCTGGATGCCCTTTTTGGCTTCGGCCACAAACAAGACCTCAAAACGCTCCAAAGCTTCAGGCGAAATGGCGGGTTGTAGCTGCTTCACCAGTTGCAGCTGCTGTTTCAACAACACCGGCAAGACCCCGTTGAACATCTTATCGGCTTCCGTCAGGCGTAGCATCTCGCGCGCGGCCTTCACATGCTGCGCTGTGGGTTGCTCGGCCATAACCGGGCCGGCCAGGACAAGAACACTGAGCGCAGCACACAGTCCGAAGAGTTTGGCGTTCATCTTGTAAATTCCTTTCCTAAGCCGTCAGCTCATTCACACCATCGGGACCGGCCACGTAGGCCCGCGCAGCAAGCCCCAGAAACAACCCATGTTCCACCACACCGGTCTGGGCCTCAAGAGCCGACGCCAGCTCTTCCGGATTGGGCAGCCGCTCCAAGTGGCAATCATAGATGAAGTTACCACCATCGGTAATGAAGGGACCATCGCCCGTCTCCCGCCGCTGCACATCAGGCTTCAGGTTGAGCTCACTCAAGATAGCGGCAACCTTGCCCACGGTCACCTTGGCCCCAAATTGCACCACTTCGATGGGCAGGGCAAACGCCCCCAGCGTTTCCACATGCTTGGATGCATCGGCAATCACCACCATCTCGTCAGAAGCGCTCGCAACGATCTTCTCGCGCAGCAGCGCCCCGCCCCCGCCTTTGATGAGACGCAACTGGTCGTCCAACTCATCGGCTCCATCGACGGTCACATCCAGGTGCGGGGTGTCCTCTAAGGTGGAAAGCGGAATGCCAAGCCCCCGCGCCTGCGCGGCGGTGACCTCAGACGTTGGGACACAGGTGACGTTCAGCCCGTTCGCCACGAGACCGCCCACCAGATCCACAAAAGGCCGGGCCGTTGAACCGGTGCCGAGCCCCAGCTTCATGCCATCGCGCACGTGCACCAGAGCCGCTTCGGCGGCCACCTTTTTCAGTTCATCTTGCGTCATCATGCCGGCTTAAGAGTCGAGCCCACCCATGAGCATGTACTTGATCTCCGTGAACTCGGTGATGCCGTGGTGTGAGCCTTCGCGCCCAAGGCCCGACTGTTTCACGCCGCCAAACGGCGCCACTTCGGTTGAGATGATGCCCTCGTTGATGCCCACGATGCCGGTCTCAAGCGCTTCGGCCACCCGCCAGCACCGGCCGATGTCGCGGCTGTAGAAGTAGGACGCGAGGCCAAACTCGGTGTCGTTGGCCAGGTCAACGGCTTCCTGCTCGGTCTTGAAGCGGAAGAGCGGAGCGACGGGACCGAAGGTCTCCTCATTGGTGACCAGCATCTTGGTTGTGACATTCTTCAGAACGGTGGGCTGATAGAAGTTGCCGCCCAGCTCATGGGCCTTGCCGCCCACGACGATTTCAGCACCATTGGCAACTGCGTCCTGCACATGCTCTTCCACCTTCTCGACCGCAGCTGCGTTGATCAGCGGACCGGTGGTGACGCCCACTTCGGTGCCTTGACCCACTTTCAGGTCCATCACCGCTTTGGCCAGCTTCTCAGAGAAGGTGTCATAGACCCCATCCTGCACCAGGATCCGGTTGGCGCAGACGCAGGTCTGTCCCGCATTGCGGTATTTGGAGGCCATGGCGCCCGTGACGGCCGCATCCAGATCGGCATCGTCAAACACGATAAAGGGCGCATTGCCGCCCAGCTCCAGGTCCACTTTCTTAATGGTAGCGGCACACTGTTCCATGAGGACGCGGCCGATTTCGGTTGAGCCGGTGAACGTCAAAGCTTTGACTGTGTCGGACGACGTGAGCGCGCCGCCGATAGCTCCGGCACTGCCGGTGATCACGCTGAAGAGCCCTTCAGGCAGCCCGGCCCGGTTGGCCAGTTCGGCAATCGCCAGTGCCGTGAGCGGTGTATCGCTTGCCGGTTTGCAAACCACGCCGCACCCTGCCGCCAGAGCCGGCGAGACCTTGCGGGTGATCATGGCCATGGGGAAGTTCCACGGGGTGATGGCCGCCACCACACCGATGGGCTGGCGCTGCACCACAATGCGCGCATCCGGCTTATGGCTGGGGATGGTCTCCCCGTAGATGCGTTTTGCTTCCTCGGCGTAGAACTCGGTGAACGAGGCGCCGTACACGACCTCACCCTTAGCTTCGGCCAGGGGCTTGCCTTGTTCGGCGGTCATGATGCGGGCGAGATCGTCCTGGTTCTCCATCATCAAATCGTACCAGCGGCGCAGCACGATGGAGCGCTCCTTGGCGGTTTTCTTAGCCCAGCCTTTCATAGCTTCCGCCGCCCCGGCGATGGCCTCTTCGGTTTCCTTTGCGCCCAGTCGCGGCACGGTGGTGATCAATGCGCCGGTGGCCGGGTTGACCACATCTGCCGTCTCAGAGCCGCCGACCCATTTGCCGGCGATCAGGCACTTGTCCTTGATGAGGGATTTATCGTTGAGGGTATCCATGTTAAGCGCGACCTCCTGTTGACCGCAAAATGCGGGCGTGCTCTTTGGCGCCTTCATTAGCACGGACAAAGCCCAGCAAGAAAGCGCCCATGACGAAACCTCCCTGCATCATTTTCGACCTGGACGGCACCTTGGTGGACTCCGCCCCGGACCTCACCGCCACGGGCAATGAACTGCTCCGTCGCCGCGGCCGCGACGAGGTGTCCTTGGCCGATGTGCGCTCCATGGTCGGCAAGGGCGCACTTGTGCTGATGGAAAGGATGATGGCCGCCACCGGCGAGCCGGCCACGCGCGAAGAGGTCAAGGCCATGCTGCCGGAGTTTCTGGAACATTACGGCGCCAACATCGCCGCCAAGACAGCCCCCTTCCCGGGCGTGCGCGAGGCATTGGCCACGTTGGCGGAGCGCCAGGCCCTGATGGCCGTGTGCACAAACAAGTTTGAACAGCTCTCACACTCGCTGCTGCAACAAATCGATCTCGACCACCATTTCAGCGCCGTCGTTGGCGGCGACACACTGCCCATCCGTAAACCCGATGGCGGGCATGTGCTGGGCACCATTGAGCGTGCGGGTGGTGATCGGGCCCGCACCATCATGGTGGGCGACAGCCACAACGATATAGATGCGGCAAAGGATGCCGGCGTGAAATCCATCGCCGTCAGTTTCGGGTACACCGACATTCCGCCGAAAGAGCTCGGAGCAGATCATGTAATCGATCACTTCGACGAGCTCATCGGAGCCATTGACGCGCTGATGGAGTAAATCATGACGGGGGTCATGCGCAGCTGTGCATCTGTTATCCTGGCCTTGGGCCTGATCGGCGCGTCTTCGGCCCGGGCGGAAGAGCCGAGCCGGCTTGAGAAGATCTTTGAGAACCTCTCGGAGTCTCCCGCCAAGGACACCCTCTTCCAGATCCCAGATCTTGACCGGCGCCTGCTGGCGCTGCGCAGCTATGCCCGCTCGCGAACCCCCTTGGTGAAGCGCTGGAGCTGGACCGAGAAGCAGATCAAGGCCTATCGCGGCTCCGCCGAACAAGAGGCGCTGCTGGCCGAGGTGGGAGAGGTCATCGCCCATTTTGCGGCCGCCAATCCGGGCTATGAACTCTATGCCGGCACCCGGGTGCGCAGCCTGGATGTGCAGATCAAAAACTGGAACAAGAACAACTCGGTCGGTGTGGCCGCAGCAGAGATCTTTACCGCCTGGAAGGAAAAGTTCGAACCGGAAGGCAAAGCGCCCGCCGAATGGAAGCCGAAGGAATTCTGGAGCTGGCTGAGAGGGTTCAAAATCACTCGCCGCGCCTATCTGGCCGCCCCCGGCATGTCGCGTCATGGCCGGGCCAGGGCGGTTGACTTTCAGATCATGAAGGATGGCAAGATTTTCGCCGGAACCCGCATCACCGACATTAAGAAGGTCTGGCAGCAAGAAGGTTGGGGAGAGAAGCTGAACGCAAGCATCAAAGCCGCAGGGCCCTCTTTCGTCGGTCCACTCCAGACGCCGTTTGAGCCCTGGCACTATGACTACGATCCGGAGGTGAAGGCGGACGTGGCGGCTAACTAGAGCAATCCCGATGCCGCGTCCTTGCGAGAGCGAGGACCTTCTCAGCCAAGGGAACGGTGGGAGCCATGGGCCCCCGCGTTCGCAAGGGCGCGGGACATCCTCTACCCCAGCCAGCCCCCGCTGTCGTGGAACGCGCTGGCCTCGGCGATAGGGTCAATCGCCAGCTTGTCCACCAGCCGGGCGGCCTCCTCGCAGATCTGGGGAAATAGCTGCAACGTGCGTTTGTTCTGAACCTCAGGGGTCCTAAGGCCACCTTCCGGGGCTGGCAGGCCAAGCGCTGCTAACAGGAGCTCGGCCCCTTGCGGAGCGGAGATCTCCTCCAGTTCCGCCACATGGAAGTTGAGGTTCGCAATGCCGGAGAGCCGTTGCCGATAGAACTCCCCGCGGGCATACATCTCCGCCACATACCAATAGGCCCGGCCCACCATGCCATGGGGCTTAAAGGGTTCAGGATTGATCACCCGCTTGGGATAGTTCCAATCCAGAAGGAAAGCCCAGGCAAGTCCGGTGTTGATGAAATCTCCGCGGGCGATGAAGCTCTGCACGGTCTTTGTGATGCCCCGGCGCAGCAGCACCACATCCACCCGTGTGGTGCGGCACAGGAGGCCGATATTCTCCATCAACCCGGCCTTGGCCAAAAGATGCGAGATCTCCGCATAGACCGGCGCGGCCCCTGCGCCAATCAACGCCACCTTGCGGCGCCAGAACTGGTGAATGTCCTCCGCGTTTCCCTCCGTGTTGAAGCGCATCATGTGGGAGATATCAGGCGAATGGAGCCCGAACTGCCCTGGGCCCATGCGCTCGTGATAGACCTCAGCGTGCGGCACATTGCGCTGCAGCAGTTCGGCTGTATACGCGGTACCGGAGCGCCCCGGTGCAATGGTGAAGATGCATTGGCTGCGCGTGTTCACGGTGCCGGTTGCACAGCGCGGCGGCGGCTTTTTCAGCAAGTGCGCATTGGAGCCGATATGGCTCAGCTGCGCCTCATCGCGCCCCAGGGCCGAGTGCCGCGGGTAGGGTTTTGCCCCCAAAACATCAAACTTGCTGTCATGGATCAGCACGCTGGCGCGGGCCACGGGCCAGACCTTCTCGCGCAGGAACTTCTGATCTGCATTGGCCGTCTTGGTGGGATCATCCAGATAGCTCTTCATCTCTTCGCGCAGCTCAGCCGGCACGGCGCCGCGCACCCCGCCCCAAAGCCCGGCAAGCATGGGATCGGTGTGCGTGTAGAAATCGCGCATCACATGGAAATGCCGCGCAGATCCGATCCAATCCTCCACCGCAAGCCGTTCGCGCACGGAAACCAGCGAATCCGCATCGCGCACAATGTAGCGCTCCACTTCCTGATCAAACGCCACCAAGAAGCGCCAGAACAGCCCTTCATAGAGCCGCTTTTGCGCCGGCATCAGGTGCACCTCAGCCCCTTCGGCCCCAAACGACGCCAGGGCCCGGGCCGGCACGGTCTCATCGCAGTAAATCCGGCACTGCCAGCCAGGATAAATGTGCCGCACCAAGGCCGCGTTCTGCCGCGCTCCTTCAAGATAACGCTCATCTTCGCCCCAAAGCGAAAAGGCGATCACATTGCGCTCCGGCCGCGTCCCATCGAATGGCGCCACGGGCATGGCGGAAAGATCGTGAGCGCTGACATCAACCTTTGCCGCCGCTTCATCTTTCAGTTCCAGCGCCCGGGCCCCATGGTGCACCGAGCGCTCCAACTCGCCGAGATCCAGAAACAGCCTGGCGGCCGCGTCATGCAGCATTGCAGAAGCCGGATCGCGCTCCAGCGCCCGATGCAGATAGGGCTCGGCGCGCCGGGGTTGACCGCCGCGCAAAAACCCAACCACGGCATTGTTCAGAAAATCCCTGGAATCGGGATACTTACGCAGGGCCTCTTCCATGATTTCCGCACACCTGAGTTCGGCCCCGGCGGCAAAATGATAGAGCCCCAGAAACGCCCAGTCCTGGCGCTGAGCTTTTTCGCCGGCGAGCTCCACCAACCTCTGTTGAGCCTTGATCGCCGCCTTGGTCTGACCGCGCCGGTAAAGCGCTGCGGCCTGGGCGCGCAGCTTCTTTAACTTTGCGCCATCCGCTTGCGCCTCGGGGGTGGATTGTGCAGTCTGTCCCATAGCGGCGCACGCTATTCATAATGTCTTAAGACGAAATGAAGCCTACCCGGCAAAATCGCGCGCTCTGCCGGGATTTGACGCCTTCCAACGGGTCGCAGAGTGCGGCCCGCTTCTTGCTCTCTTCTTGTTCTGGATCAAAACCTGATGAGGCCACACATGGGTTATCGCAAAAGCAGAACCGTTGGATGGACAGACTATGCGGCGCTGGGCGCCGGGGCGGTGGTGATTGCCCTGTCCTTCCTGTCTTTGCCTGTTTCCGTTCCGTCCCATCTGTTCTCATTTGTGGGCGTGGACAAGGTTGGGCATTTTGCCTGCTACGCCGTGGTGGGCGTTTTGGCCATGTATCACCGCCGCCGCCTGTCCAGCGCACTGCTCACGGCCGGTGCGATCCTCTATCTGAGCGGGATCATTGAGATCGTGCAGGGCCAGTTCAACCGCACAACCGATCTGGCAGATTTCGTGGCCAACGGCTTGGGCCTTGCCCTGGCAGGCATCCTTGTCACGCTCATGCGCTCCATGCGCCGGGCACGGCGCCGCACCTTCGCGTCCGCCAGTGCCAATTCTGCCTAACATATAGGCAAATTAACCTTTTAGCCTATTTATTAGGCAAATCTGTGCTCTTGCGCAACACAGAAATCGCGTAAATATTATTAAAAATCAATAAGTTAACGGTTTCCCCAAAACTGGCACACCCCTTGAAATGGTTAACGCCGACTGTGGGGGGCCTCTCCTGCGCGCACGCCTGATGACGGGCGCTTGAGGCTCATCAGGATTAACCTAAGGAGGTGTAGTGAATGAAACTCGTAACCGCCATCATCAAACCCTTCAAGCTGGAGGAGGTCCGCCTGGCGCTGACCGCCGCTGGCATTGAGGGCATGACGGTGACCGAAGTTAAGGGGTATGGGCGCCAAAAAGGCCACACGGAAATCTACCGCGGTGCGGAGTATGCGGTCAGCTTTCTGCCCAAAATCAAACTCGACGTCATTGTGAATGCCGACCAGGCCGACACCGCGGTGGAAGCCATTACGGAAGCGGCGAGAACCGGACAAATCGGCGACGGCAAGGTGTTCGTCGCCCCTGTTGAACATTCCAGGCGCATCCGCACCGGCGAAACCGATGCTGACGCTCTTTAAGACATTGGAGAAGATCGAGATGACGACCCGTATCCTCACTGGACGCACAACTGCCGCCGTGCTTGCCGGCGCGGCCCTGGTTCCCCTTATCATAAGTCCCGCCGCCGCCCAGGACGCGAGCACCGCGCTTCCGGCCGACGGCAAATACATCATGAACACACTCTTGTTCCTCATGGGCGGCTTTCTGGTTATGTGGATGGCCGCAGGTTTTGCCATGCTGGAAGCCGGCATGGTGCGCACCAAAAACGTGGCCATGCAGTGCACCAAGAACATCGCGCTCTATTCTATCGCGGGTCTTATGTATTGGCTCGTCGGCTACAACCTCATGTATCCTGGCGATGGTGCCTGGATCGTCGCCGACGTCATCGGCACCTTCTCGCCGAAAGACATTCCGGCCCCCAGCGCCGATACCGGCGACTATTCTGCAGCCTCCGACTGGTTCTTCCAGATGGTGTTCTGCGCCACCACCGCCTCCATCGTCTCCGGCACCTTGGCTGAGCGCATCAAGCTGTGGCCTTTCCTCATCTTCACCATCATCCTGACCGGCTTTATCTACCCGATCCAGGGTTCCTGGGAATGGGGCACGGGCTGGCTCGACGACATGGGCTTCTCCGATTTTGCCGGCTCCACCCTGGTGCACTCCACCGGCGGCTGGGCAGCGCTCACCGGCGCACTCATCCTCGGCGCGCGCCTTGGCAAGTATGGTCCGGACGGCGAAGTGCGCCCCATCCCGGGCTCTTCCATGCCGCTGGCAACGCTCGGCACCTTCATTCTGTGGCTCGGCTGGTTCGGCTTCAACGGTGCCTCCCAGCTTGCTATGGGCACCATTGAGGATGTCTCCTCGGTCTCCAAGATCTTCGTGAACACCAACCTGGCGGCTGCCTCCGGCGTTGTGGTGGCCATGGTGCTCACTCAGGTGATGTACAAGAAGATCGACCTGACCATGGCCCTCAACGGCGCCCTTGGTGGTCTGGTGGCGATTACTGCAGAACCGCTCACTCCGTCCGTCCCGATGGCCATCATTATCGGCGGCATCGGCGGTGCCATCGTGGTCTTCGCGGTGCCCATGCTCGATAAATTCAAGATCGACGATGTGGTCGGCGCCATTCCGGTCCACCTTCTGGCCGGCATCTGGGGCACGCTTGCTGTGCCACTCACCAATTCGGATGCAAACTTTGTGGCTCAGCTGACCGGCGTGATTGCCGTTGGCGTATTCGTCTCGGCCGCCAGCGCAGCGCTCTGGCTGGTGCTCAAAGGCACCATGGGTCTGCGTCCCACCGAGGAAGAAGAGATGGCTGGCCTCGACCAAGCAGAGATCGGCATTGAAGCCTATCCGGAGTTTGGCCGCGGCAGTCAGATGATCTGACGCCATCAAACCCATGGCCAGGAAGCTCACCCTGTCACCGGACGCCAGGTCAAATCCCATCACGTGATCTGACCGTCCGGTCCAGGGGACCTGGTCCCAGAAGCCCGGCGTTGCCCGCGCCGGGCTTCGCCTTTTTGTGCTTAGCCATTCCACCCTAACAGATGTTACATGGCACCGTCTCGCACGATCAACTGAGGTCTGGTGCCCCCGATGCTGCCGATACTGACCAAGCCGTGCCTACGGCTGCTCCATGCGGGTATTTGGGCCGGCATTGTGGTCATGGCGCCGACCGCGGCAGCCAATGAGGCCGACGGAGCACCCTTCATCGCCGATGTGTGCCAACGCATCGAGAAAGCCGCTCGTAACGCAGCTTTGCCCCCCGGTTTCTTCGCCCGGCTGCTCTGGCAGGAAAGTCGCTTCAATCCCAGCGCCGTCAGCCCCAAGGGGGCCATGGGCATCGCTCAGTTCATGCCCGGCACCGCAAAAATGCGGGGCTTGGAGGACCCGTTTGATCCGGCCACGGCAATCGAGGCCTCCGCGCAGTATCTCGCCAAGCTCAAGCGCCAGTTCGGCAATCTGGGCCTGGCGGCAGCGGCCTACAACTCCGGGGAAAATCGAGTGGCTCGCTGGCGCAAGGGCCGTTCCGGGCTGCCAGCAGAAACGCAGAACTTCGTCATCATCATCACAGGGCATCCGGCTGCGGACTGGGCTGCAGAGACACCGCCTGAGGCCAAATATACGCTCGATCCCAACAGGCCGTTTCAGGAAGCCTGCCGCCGGCTGCCTGTAAAACGCTATGCACTGCAGCAGCGCTATGCAAGCGCGCCTTGGCAACCTTGGGGCGTGCACTTGGCCGCCAACTGGTCGTTGAGCAAGGCACTCAGCCAATTTGGCAAGATCCAGCGCCAGTTTCCGAAGGTTTTAGGTGGCTTAAAGCCGATGATTTTGCGTCAAGTGAACTACAGTTTCGGGGCCGCCCGGCGATACGAGGTCCGGATTGGCCAACCCAGCCGCGAAAAAGCCAATAAATTCTGTAAACGTCTGCGACAGGCTGGCGGGGTTTGCATCGTCTACAGGTCAAAGAAGCGCTGAAGCATCGACCTGGACGCTGCCTTTACTTCGCCTTGACCCTCGCGCACAATTGGGCAAAACAGGCTGGCCCAAACAGGAAAACCCCATGGACGACATTGCGCAAGCCCATCCTCATGGCGCCATTGACGCTGAAACCATGGATCATCTCATCGAGACCGTGCGGCGCTTCGTGCGTGAAGAATTGGTGCCGCTCGAAGCGCAGGTGGATGAGGATGATCTGGTTCCCGACACCGTTGTGCAAAAGATGCGCGATTTAGGCCTTTTTGGCCTGTCCATCCCCCAAGCCTATGGCGGGCTTGGCCTTTCGGCCACCCAGGAAATGGCGCTCGCCCGCGAGTTGGGTTGGACCTCGCCGGCGTTCCGCTCGGTTGTGGGCACAAATGTCGGTATCGGCTCCCAAGGCATTCTGATCGATGGGACTGAAGAGCAGAAACAGGCCTATCTGCCACGCCTAGCCTCGGGCGATCTGGTTGGCTCGTTCTGTTTGACTGAGCCGGAAGCAGGCTCCGATGCGGCGTCCGTGCGCACCAAGGCGATTAAGGACGGAGACCATTACGTCCTGAACGGCACCAAGCGCTACATCACGAACGCCCGGCGCGCCGGCGTGCTCACGGTGATGGCCCGCAGCGAGCCGGAGGTTCCCGGAGCTCGCGGCATCTCCGCTTTCATCGTTGACACGAACACGCCGGGCGTGAGCGTCGGGGCGGCTGAAAAGAAGATGGGCCAGCGCGGGGCGCACGTCTCAGACGTGGTGTTCGACAATGCCCGCGTGCCGGCATCTGCCATCATTGGCGGTGAACCTGGCAAAGGGTTCATCACGGCTATGAAGGTGTTGGACCGCGGCCGCCTGCACATTTCTTCGGTGTGCATTGGCGCAGCCCGCCGACTGATCCACGATGCCCTCACCTACACAGCCGAGCGCCAGCAGTTCGGCAAGCCCATTGGGGAGTTTCAGCTGATCCAGGCCATGCTGGCCGACAGCCACACCGAGTGCTACGCGGCGGAAACCATGGTGGCCGACAGCGCCGCCAAGTATGACCGGGGCGACAGCCTGACCCTGGAGGCAGCCTGCTGTAAGATGTATGCCTCTGAGATGGTGGGGCGTGTGGCCGACCGCGTGGTTCAGATCTATGGTGGTTCAGGCTATATTGCCGACTATGGTATTGAGCGCTTTTACCGGGATGTGCGCCTCTTCCGGCTTTATGAAGGCACCACCCAGATCCAACAATTGATCATTGCACGCGAACTGCGAAAAGCCCACGCAGCGGGCATGTAAGAAGGATTGACTATGGCTCCTCGATTGAAACTGCTGACCAAAACACTTGCCGTCGCGGCCACCACGTTGCTCTTGAGCCCCCTGGCTCAGGCGCAAAACACATTTCCCGTGGAGGCTGGTTCCTGGGGCGGCAAAGTGCGCACCGGGCCCGGCTCCAGCTTCAAGCAGGTGGCCGGCCTGAAAGAGGGCGACACGGTTAAGCTCCTGGAAGACACCGGAGTCCAGATGAATGGCTTCCCCTGGTTCAAGATCGAGTTTGACGATGGCAAGACCGGCTACAAATGGGGTGGGGTTTTGTGTTCACGCAAGGTCCAGGTGAAAGGCACCTTCCGGCAGTGCGAGGGCTATGTGGCCGCAGAGCAGCCCGCACCCGCCACGCCGGAACCGGAGCCAAAGAAAGAGCAGGACGTCGCCGCTGAAGAGCCTCCGCAGGTCGAACCAGAACCCGAGCCCGAAGTGGCAGAAACCAAGCCTGCTGACGAGCAAAAAGCCATCACTGTGGCGCCGGACGACGCAGAGGAAACCACCCCGGAACCAGAAACCACAGCAGAAACGGAAGAAAAGCCTGAAGCCAGCCCGCAGCTGAAATGGACGTATCGGAAGTTCAAGGACGAAGCCAATGAGGGCAAGAGCGCATCCACACTCACCATCAGTTCGCCAGACACGGACAACGTGCTGATGCAGGGGTACTGCGCGGTGGGCTTTAAGAACAATGTATCGGTCTTGAAGCTCAGCTCTGAGACCGGTGATCTGGAAGAAGCCGCCTCTGTTAAAGTGGCCTTCACCGGCAACAGTAAAGACCACACCTTTGATGGAACCGTGGTTGCCAAGGGCGCGAACGAACCGGTGTCCGGTGCCCGGATCACCGTCAAGAACGACGACGCCCTGTGGGAGACCCTGCAGGAGCTGCCGGATATCGACTATCAGGTGAACAGCTTCAAGACCGTCGCCGTCTCCCTCTCCGGTGCCACCGACCCGATCCTCAACTTCCTGGCCGATTGCACCAGCTATGCCGCCAGCTTCGATGAAGAGCCCAGCGTTGCAACCAGGGAGACGACACCACCTGCCCCGGAGGAATCCCCCACGGCGAAAGAGGCCTTCGAAACCGCCCTTGAAACCAATACGTTGGAGGGTTGGCAGGCATACTTGCGCGATTTCCCCGAAGGCGTGCGCTCGGATCTCGCGCGTGCCTACGTGAAACGCCTTCAAGGCAGCGATCAGGCTGCGGCGGTGGTGCCGGATGCGGAACCAGAAGTGGAAGAGACGGTGAACCTTGGACCGGGCAAGTCCGCCTGGCGCCCTTTCAAGTATGTGCAAGATGAGGGCAACGCGTCCTCTCCGGCAGCCGGCGTGGAAGCAAACGGCCTTGAATTCCTGGCCTATTGCAGCCCGAAAAAGCAGATTTCAGCCATTCTGCGCGAGAAGAAACGGGGGGTTTATCCCGACTTTGATGGACGCATGAAGCGCGGCCTGAAAGCGCTTGAGGCAGCCGGCGCCTCCTTGCCGCTGAGCTTTGACACAGGCGCCAAACACGCCGTACCCGCATCGGTTGCCGGTCTTACTGGGGAACTAGAGATCGGTGATGCATCGAAAGGCTTTTCCACCAGCAGCCGCATTGTGCGCGATCTCATGAGCGCCAATCAGCTCACCGTTTCCGCGCCGCCTTTTGCGGCCTCTTTCCAGCTCAAGGGCTCACGGCGTGCGCTGTGCAGCATGTTGAAGAGCTGCGGGGTGAAGTCGGCTGAATGCGCGCGCTATGAACCTCCAAAGACCGTCAATGTTGATCCTCAGCTGAGACCCAAGCCGCAGCGTAAACAGCGTCGGGCCCGCTGCCCGCGTCGCTACGTGTATCTAGAGGGAGAATGCGTGCACCGCCGTTTCGTTGCGGAGTATTGCGGCCCCGGATATCGGCGCCAAGGCAGCCGCTGCGTGCGCCGGCGCTACCGGGGGCCGAGCTACGATGTGTGCCCGCCCGGGTTCTTCTATGAGTTCGGCCGGTGCGTGGCTTTTTAGGGCAGAGATCTGTCATTCAACTGTCACCGGCGCGGCGTATAAGCCCGCGTGAGAGAACAAGGTAAGGCGTCAAACAGCCCGCGGCACAGTAGTCCCCCCTCACCCGCATGTGCCAGGCAGGTTGCAAGCAAGAGCTTCTCTCACTGCCCTCTTGCCGGGCACCGAACATTGATTATGCCCCACAGCGGTGCCCGGCAGTTTTCCTCTGACAGATTAAGCGGCCTATAGAGCGTCTTTCACGCGGCCTGCAATCTCGCGCAAGCCGGCGTGTCCGCCCATTTCGTAGGGCACCAGATCCCCATCGGCGAATGCTGAGCGCACGGCCTGGTCCAGGATAGCGCCCGCCTCCACCAGCTTTTCGGCGTTGTGACGCTCGCCCAGCCAGTCCAGCATCATGGCTGCCGACAGGATCATCGCCGTGGGGTTTGCTCTGCCGGTGCCCATAATGTCGGGCGCGGTGCCGTGACAGGGCTGAAAGACCGCATGCTTATCGCCAATATCGGCGGAGGGGGCGAGCCCCATACCGCCCATCAAGGCCGCGCCCGCATCTGACAGAATGTCGCCGAACATGTTTTCGGTCACCAGCACATCATTGTCCCACGGGTTGCGGATCAGCTTCAGGGCCATGGCATCCACATAGCAATGGTCCGCCACAATGCCCTCATGGTGCGCCGCGCAGCCGTCGAACACGTCGCGGAAGAACGCCATCGAGCCCAAGACATTGGCCTTATCGACGCACGTCACGCGCCCTTCATGTCCGCGCGCTTTTCGCCGTTCAGCAAGTTGAAAGGCGTATTGGCAGACCCGCTCGGTGCCTATCCGGGTGATCACCATCTTGTCGTGGGCTTCGTCTTTATCAACGAAGGACTTTCCCCGACCCCAGAAGAGGCCTTCGGTGGATTCGCGTATCAGCACAAGATCAAGATGTTGGGCCCGCTCATCAGCCAGAGGCAGACGCATGCCCGGGAAAGTGCGTACCGGGCGAACACCTGCATAAAGGTCCAAAATCTCGCGGATATCCACTTGCGGCACGATCTCACGGCCGTCCGGATAGCGCACCTCCGGCAGCCCCATGGCGGCCAGCAGGATGGCATCTGCATCTGAGGCCCGCCGGATGGCCGCATCGGGCAGCGCTTCTCCGGTTCTGGCATAAAGGCCGGCGCCGGCCTCAACCCAGTCATAGGCCAGCGCAAATCCCCCCACCTTGGCGCGCACCAGCTCCAGCAGTTCCAGACAGGGCGCCATGATCTCATCACCAATGCCATCGCCTGGCATGACCGCTATTCTGAGTTCGTTGGAAATCGCCATCCGTCGGTCTCAGGCGGGCGTATCGCGGCGGTAGCAGGCCACCTGCTTGTCGACGACCAGATCGGCCACATCCGCATCGAACTGCTTGAAGTGATCACTGGCCAGGTGAACCTGAAAGGCGGCCTCATCGGTATAGAGCTCATAGAGAAACACAGTACCGGGATCACTTGGGTCACTGCACACATCGAACTGATGGCATCCGGGCTCCAGTTCTAGGGAATTGCGGGCCTGAGCGCGCATGAGACCCATAAAGGCCTCTGCTGCACCCTTGGCCAGGGTGAATTTCACGGTCACAACATACATGTCAGGGGGTTATCTCATTCAGGTGGGAAAAGCTTCGTGGAGGTCTGCGATTTGGTGCGCGTTCAACAGTCGGGTCGCCCGCCCCTCCAGCAACAAGTAGAGTTTGGCGGTCTCCTCCAACTCCTCAGCCGCGTAGACCGCCGCATCCAGAGTCTTGCCGGAGACAATCGGCCCATGATTGGCCAGCAGCATGGCATGATGTTCACGGGCATAAGTGCGCACCGCGTCGGCCAGAGCCTTATCCCCGGGCCGGAAATAGGGCACCAACGGCAGCTTGCCAACGCGCATCACATAGTAGGCCGTAAGAGGCGGCAGCACGTCCTCCTCATTCACATCCGCAAGGCAGGAAACGGCAACCAAATACGGTGAATGCAGGTGAACAATTGCGGTATCGTCCTTGCGCTCCTCATAAAGGGCCAGATGGAAGAAACTCTCTTTTGACGGTGGATCACCCGCCAGATGCTTGCCATCGAACGTCACTTTGGAAATGCGGTCCGGCTCCAGAAAACCAAGGCACGAGTTGGTGGGCGTCACCAGAACCCCATCGTCCAGCTTCACTGAGATATTGCCCGAAGACCCGCAGCTATAGCCGCGCATGAACAAGGAGCGGCCGAACCGGGCAATCTGTTCTCGGAGCTCTCGTTCACTCATGCCGCTGCCGCCAGGTCATCCAAGACAGAAAAGGCCTTGCTGAAAAAGTCCGGCCCGCCAAAGTTCCCGGACTTCAGCGCCAGAGCCAGGTCCGGTTCTCCCAGAGCGAGCGTCCAGGGCACACCCGGGTCGATTTCTGGCCCGATCGCCAGAGTGTCCAGCCCAAGCGCGGTCACCACTGCTCCAGACGTCTCCCCGCCGGCAACCACCAGGCGCCTGACGCCGCCCGCCACCAGCCGCCGCGCAATCTCGCCCATGGCCGTCTCGATCAGCTGGCTCGCCTGCTCTTGGCCAAGCGCGGCCTGCACGGCAGCCAATTCATCTGGCGGTGCGGTCGAAAAGACCAGGGCGGGACCATCGGACTGATGGGACACCACGAACTGAACCGCCCTCTCAATCTCCCCGGCCTGATCAGCCGCGAGCGCAGCCGGGCTGAGCGCCAAGGCCGGATGTGTCTTGCTCATCACAGCAACCTGCCCGTTGGTCGCCTGCGAACAACTGCCGGAGATCACCGCGCCGTATCCGTCGATCGGCCAATTCAGCGTTGCACCAGACCCATCCAAGCGCCCGGTGCGCTTGAAGAGATCCGGCAACCCCACAGCAAGACCGGAACCGCCGGTCAGAAGGGCCAGATCCTCCGTGCCATCGGCAAGCGCAACGAGATCTGCCGCGCTGATTGCATCGGCAATCGCCAGCCGGATACCGTCTGCGCGCAACTGTCCGATCCGCTCCGCAATAGGCGCCTTGCCTGCATGAACCACCGGGGTCTCGATCAACCCCACCTCCCCGGCACTCTGACGGCCAAGCACGCGCACCAGATTGGCATCGGTCATCGGCGTGATCGGATGATGCCGCATGCCTGTTTCGGAGAGCAGCACACCGTTTACAAACAGATGGCCCTGATAGACCGTGCGGCCGTTCTCCGGTGCCGCCGGACAGGCGATGGTAAAATCCGCGCCCAAAGCCTCCATGAGCGCTTCGGCGACCGGGCCAATATTGCCTTCGTCTGTGGAATCAAAAGTGGAGCAATACTTGAAGAAGAACTTCACGCATCCTTGCGCACGCAGCCATGTGAGCGCCTGCAAGGACTGTTCAACAGCGTCCGCAGCCGGGATAGACCTGCTTTTCAGGGCAACGACAACAGCATCTGCGCCGGCCACCCGCCCTGCTGCACCATTGCTGAGCGCCCCAAGGCCGTTCAACTGGACACAAGACATGCCGCCCCGGGTCAGCACATTGGCAAGATCGGTGGCCCCGGTAAAATCATCGGCGATACAGCCCAGTAACACGCGTTTTCCCCTCCGCATTTTAGCCGCGCATGCTAAGTCTAACGGTGAACCGGTGCAAGCACAGCCCTGGTGTTTCAGAAGGTATTTCACAAGATGGTCCACCTGATATGACGTTGAACAAACCTGGATGGGCAGATGATCCCGCTCGATAGTCTATCTTTCATCGGCGATGATCTCGCCCGGCCCGAATGCGTCCTGACCCTGCCGGACGGCAGCCTGCACGTGGCCGATTGGCGCGGCGGTGTGACCATAATCGCGCCAGACGGCCACCAGCACTCAGTGCGCGCCAAGGGTGCCTTCACCCCCAAACCCAATGGCATTGCTCTGCATCCCAAAGGTGGCTGGCTGCTGGCCCATTTGGGGGACAGCGACGGTGGGGTCTATCATCTGGACCCAGACGGCACGCTCCAACCCCATCTGCTGGAGGTCGACGGCACACCGCTGCCACCAACCAACTATGTGCATGTGGATGCCCACCACAGGACGTGGATCACCGTCTCAACGCGCATCCAGCCGCGCGGGGATGATTACAGACCAACCGCCTCCACAGGTTTCATCGTTTTGAGTGACGCAAAAGGGCCCCGAATTGTGGCCGATGGCCTGGGGTACACCAACGAGTGCCTGATCCATCCGCAGACCGGCCAGCTCTATGTGAATGAGACATTTGCCCGGCGCTCAGTGCGGTTTGATGTGGCAGCGAACGGGGATCTGTCGAACAAGCAAACCATTGCCGAATATGGCTCAGGCACGTTCCCCGATGGGCTGACATTCGATGGGGAGGGCGGTTTTTGGATCACTTCAATCGTCTCCAACCGGGTCATCCGGGTAGACCGGGACGGTCAGCAGGAACTGCTCATACAAGATTGCGACCCAACCTTCTTGGACTGGGTGGAAGAGGCTTTCCAGTCCGGCACCATGGGCCGGCCGCATCTGGACGACAACAAGGGCAAGGTCCTGCGCAACATCTCCAGTTTGGCCTTCGGCGGCTCTGATCTTAGCACCGCCTACCTGGGATGCCTGTTGGGCCATCAGATCGCCCGGTTCGATGCCCCTGTCGCCGGTCTCGCCCCCAGCCATTGGAGCTTCACATGACCCGTCTCAAAGTCGCCTGTGCTGGCACTGGTTACTTCTCTCAGTTTCACTATGACGGCTGGTCGCGTCTGCCGGTTGACCTGGTGGGCTGTTGCTCGCTGGATGCGGAGGCCTTGAGCAGCGTCGCAAACAACCACCAGATCGCCAACACCTTCTCCGACTTTGAAGCGATGCTCGATGAGACAAAACCCGACCTGGTGGACATCATCACACCACCCCCGACGCACCAGACTTTTGTGCGTGCGACCATGGCCCGGCGCATCCCCGTGATCTGCCAGAAACCGTTCTGCACGACCCTGGAGGAAGCCAAAACCCTCACCGCCGAGATCGCCGCACAGGAGGCAACGGTGATCGTCCACGAGAACTTCCGCTTTCAGCCCTGGCATGGGGAACTGAAAGCCCTGATCGACGATGGAGCGGTGGGTGCGCTTTATCAGGTCTCGTTCCGTCTGCGTCCCGGCGATGGCCAAGGACCGGAGGCCTATCTTGCCCGCCAGCCCTATTTCCAGAAGATGCCGCGGTTCCTGATCCACGAAACCGCCATCCATCTGATCGATGTCTTCCGGTTCCTTTTGGGCGACGTGAGCCAGGTGACCGCAGATCTCCGTCAACTCAATCCGGTGATCGCCGGCGAAGACGCCGGGATCATCATATTCGACTTTAACGGGGGCCGCCGCGGCCTGTTCGATGGCAACAGGCTGGCCGATCACCCCGCGGACAATCGCCGCCTCACCATGGGCGAGATGCTGATTGAAGGCTCGGACGGAGCGCTCAGTTTGAACGGTGATGGCGAGATCCACACCCGTCAGCATGGGCAGAACGCATGGGCTCTGCATGCCTATGAATGGCAGAACCGGGGCTTTGCCGGCGACAGTGTCCACCGCCTCCAGGCCCATGTTCTGGACCATCTCGCCTCAGGCGCGCCGGTTCAGAACAGCGCGCAGGACTATCTGACAAATCTGGAGATTGAGGAGGCCGTCTACCGCTCCTCAGCCGAGGGGCGCCGCATCAGCCTCTAGGGGTGTTCAGCCCGGTAGCGCCGGACCCACTCAGCACTCACCCCATCGGCCAGCTTCGCCACGCCCGGCTGAACACCTGCTGCCGCGCCCGCATCCAAGCCAAAATGATCCAAGACAGTGCTCAGAACCTTTTGGGGGCATTCTGCAAGCGCTTCATAGGTCAAGCGCAAGGGGGCGATGCCTTCCGCTTGAAACCAGTCTTCCCACTGGCGGTCAAACGCTGTGAACTGCGCGACAGAAGCACCAATCCTGGACGCGTCATAGACCAACGGCTGCGGCTCAGAGAGGCGTTCCAGCTCCGTACCATCCGGGGCCGCGTGCCAGAGCCCGCTCAGGCCGGCCTTCACATAGGACACGGCCTGGTCGACCTTGTTGCGCCGGGAAAGATAGATGAATGAGGTGCGCCCGAACGCTGCCGTCAGCCGATCCTGATCGCTCTGAAATCCGGGTTGGACCACGGCCAGTTTGCGCATGAAGAAATCAAAGCTGTGTCTCTGCAGCCGCAAGCCAAACAAGCCTGTTCCGGCGCTGCCCTGCGATACCACCGCATCGAAGATCCGGCTGAGGGCCTGTGGCTCAGGCAGCGCCGGATCAAGTCGCAGATCAAGGTCGTTCGCCCACTCGGCCACCGACGGCTCATGAAAATAGGATGCCGGCTTGCCCGCAATCGCGGTCGCCGCCAACAGCCTGCACAGGAGCGTACTGCCATTGAGGCGGTGCATTGATCCGTTTCTTGGAGCAACATGGCGGCCTTTGATGCTTATGTGATCTGCACATCGCCGCGCAGTGGCAGTACGCTCCTGTGCAAGCTATTGGCGGCGACTGAGATTGCGGGCAAACCGGCATCCTATTTTCACGAGCCGTCGGTGGCCGAG